>CAIVCU010000158.1 GCA_903904495.1 uncultured Chlorobiaceae bacterium | reverse complement strand
GCTCGGTGTTCTGTCCTTTCGGTATCGATACTGCTGAAATTACAATGCTGGCCCGTGAACTGCTCAACCTGATCGGCGTCAACAACAACTGGATACTTGAGCCGGTTTCAAACTGCAACCGTACCGGAAACCATCTTGGCATTGAGCCGCACACTTTCGTGCAGAATATCGAGTCGCTGGTCGAGGATATTGAAGATCTGACCGGTGTAACGGTGGAGCCGACGTTCAACCGCAAGGGCGCAGAGGTGCTTTTTATAACACCATCAGGCGATGTGTTCGGTGACCCAGGGGTTTATACGATGATGGGTTACCTGCTTCTGTTTCATCATATCGGGCTTGATTATACCATAAGCACCTATGCCTCGGAGGGGGGGAATTTCGGCATGTTCACCTCGAATGATATGATGAAAAAGCTGAATGCCAAGATGTACCATGAGGCGAAGCGCCTGGGAGTAAAATGGATTCTGGGCGGAGAGTGCGGACATATGTGGCGTGTTGTGCATCAGTATATGGATACAATGAACGGTCCTGCAGATTTTCTGGAGCAGCCGGTTTCTCCGATTACAGGCACGAAGTTCACTAATGCCGCGTCCACGAAGATGGTTCATATTGCCGAGTTCACCGCTGATTTGATACACCATAAAAAGCTGAAGCTCGATCCGACCCGGAATGATCACCTGCGGACAACGTTTCATGATTCCTGCAATATCGCCCGTGGAATGGGAATGTTTGACGAACCCCGGTATGTGCTGCAAAATGTGTGCAAGAGCTTTCATGAAATGCCCGAGAATACAATAAGGGAGCAGACCTTCTGCTGCGGATCAGGCAGCGGGCTGAATACCGAGGAGTATATGGACATCAGGATGAGGGGCGGATTGCCGAGGGCAAACGCGGTCAAGCATGTCAAGGAGAAACATCAGGTCAATTCACTTGTCACCATTTGCGCTATCGATCGTGCAAGCCTTCCAACCCTGATGAACTACTGGGTGCCGGGAGTTTCGGTGTACGGTCTCCATGAACTTGTAGGAAATGCCCTGATTATGCAGGGTGAGAAAAAGAGAACGGAAGACCTCAGGGAAAATCCTATGGCAGGTTGTGAGGACGGGGAGGAGAGTGATGATTAGAAAACAAACAATGATCTTTCTCGTGCTGACTCTTGTTCTGTCTGCTTCTCTTTATGCTTTCCTGCAGGACGGAATAGCGGAAAAAACAACACAACAGAGTGTACAGAATCTGCATCGACCGATACCCGTTGACAGCACGAAATGTATTGCTACAAAAGAGTTCATGCGCGCCAATCATATGCGGGTATTGAACGAATGGCGGAATTCATCGGTGCGTGAAGGTAATCGCATCTTTATTGCCTCCAATGGCAGCAAGCTGGAAAAGAGTCTTAATACCTGTCTGGGATGTCACAAGAATAACAAGCTTTTTTGCTTTAACTGCCACATGTATGCCAATGTAAAGCCAAAGTGCTGGAATTGCCATATATCGGCCATGGAATCACCATGATGAACGAAGAGAGAAGAGCATTTATCAAGAAATCCGGTTTAGGGGTTCTTGCGTGTCTGGGAGCTGCATCGGGTTTGATCCCGAAGTTTTCCCTGGAAAAAACAGTGCTGCCGGCATGGGATGAGAAGCCGGTTCCCGGAAAAATCCGCTGGGGAATGCTGATTGATACACGCAAATGCATAGAGGGATGCAGTGAGTGCGCTGCACAGTGCCATCATGTGCATAATGTTCCTGAGTTCAATAACCGCAAGGATGAGGTTAAGTGGATCTGGAAAAGTTCCTATAACAAAGTGTTTCCGACGGCGAGCCAGCAGTTTCAAAGCGAAAAAATTGCCGGACGTTCCTATCTTGCGCTCTGCAATCATTGTGCTGATTCACCCTGTACACGCGTATGTCCCACTGAAGCGACCTTCAAGCGCTGGGATGGCATTGTAGCTATGGATTATCACCGCTGCATAGGGTGCCGGTTCTGCATGGCTGCATGCCCCTATGGATCAAGGAGTTTCAACTGGCAGGATCCCCGTACGGCGATCAAGAATCCGAGCCTTGCCTACCCTACACGGGAACAGGGCGTTGTTGAAAAGTGCAATTTCTGTTCAGACCGACTGGTGAAGGGGTTGCTTCCAGCCTGCGTCGAGGCCTGCCCGCAACAGGTGATGATCTTCGGTGATCTGAATGATCCGAAGTCCGACATCCGGGGAGTACTTGAAAATAATGAGACCATGCAGCGTAAGCCCGAACTGGGCACAAAACCGTCAGTTTTTTACATTATCTAACGATTTCCCATGATTGAGAAAGCTCTGAAAGGAAACCGAAACTACTGGATCTGGATATCGTTCCTTGTTCTGGTTATTGTCGCCGGTCTATCAGCCTACAGTCAGCAGCAGTGGTTCGGGCTCACTGTTACCGGGATGAGCCGGGATGTGAGCTGGGGACTCTATATTGCACAATTCACGTTTCTGGTAGGGGTTGCCGCTTCAGCGGTAATGGTGGTACTTCCCTACTATCTCCATAATTATAAAGCTTTCGGAAAAATTGTCATTATCGGGGAGTTCCTGGCGGTTTCGGCAACCCTGATGTGCCTACTTTTTATCCTGGCCGATATGGGCAGGCCGGATAGAGTGCTCAACGTTATGCTCTATCCCAGTCCTCATTCGATGGTATTCTGGGATGTCATGGCTCTGAACGGCTATTTCATTTTAAATCTGGTCAGCGGATGGACGGTTTTGGGGGCAGAACGTAAGGGCATTCCCCCCCCTCGCTGGGTCAGACCAGTTATCTATCTTTCGATTCCCTGGGCAGTCAGCATCCATACAGTAACAGCATTTTTATATGCAGGACTGCCTGGCCGGCATCTCTGGCTTACTGCCGTGCTTGCCCCACGCTTTCTTGCATCCGCGTTTGCTGCAGGAACTTCGCTGTTGATTCTTGTGACACTCATCCTGAAAAAAACAACAGGTTTTGATGCCGGCAGTGAAGTAAGGAACAAGCTTGCAGTGATAGCAACCTACGCAGGACTAACGAATTTCTTCCTGATCGGGACGGAGTTTTTCACAGCGTTCTACAGCAATATTCCGAGCCACATGCATAGTCTGCAGTACCTTTTTTTCGGTCTTGATGGACAGAGCAATCTTGTGCCGTGGATGTGGTTCTCCCTGATGATTGGTCTCGGTTCAGTAGCAGTGCTGTTGATACCGGCATTGAGAGCATCCTCCACATGGCTGCCCGCTGCCTGTACGGGTCTCGTGATTTCAATCTGGATTGACAAGGGGGTTGGACTGATTCTTGGAGGCTTTGTTCCTTCACCCCTTGAAGAGATTGTTCAATATTCGCCTACCCTGATAGAAATATCCATTACTCTTGGCATCTGGGCAATCGGTGCACTCCTACTCACTATCCTGCTCAAGGTTGCAGTGACCGTTAAAAATAGTGCTGAGGGATGAGTGCTGAGGAAGCAGTGAAATCAGTCGGCAGTCGGCAGTTGGCAGTGTCCGCAGGGGGAGGCGGACTTTTTTGTTTTTGTGAGGGTTGCAATGGGGTTTTGTGGCAGGATGGGCTCTTGTTATCTTTAGTTGCGACTGGCATCATCCATCATCCATTATCAATATCACTGCCATATTATGAAGATGTTTCTTCCGATCAATGTAAGGATAGATGACAAAAAAATTCTGTTCATCGGCGGAGGTAAACTTGCCACGCACAAGATAGTGACGGTGGAAAAGTATACCTCCAATATTACCATTCTCGCTCCAGAGATTCATGATGAAGTGAAAGAAAAAGGATTCACAGAGCTATACAAGGAGTATGAAAAAAGCGATTTGAAGGGATTTTTTCTTGTCTATGCATGCACGAACAACCTTGAGGTTAACCGCAGGATCAAAGCTGATGCTGAAACATACGGGATTCTGGTGAATGTGGTGGATAACAGAGAGCTTTCGGATTTCATTTCACCTGCTGTTTTTAAACAGGATGAGATGACCGTCGCCATATCCTCCAATGGACAAAACGCTAAAAAATCTGTAGAGTGGAGAGATAAGATCAAAGCCATACTTCAGAATATTTGACCTGCTTAAGGGTACCTTATAAAAGGAAGTAATAATGACAACACCAGTGCCATCCCGTACAGAAACACCCGCAACTCACAGGAATGGATATGTCTATATCATCGGTGCCGGTCCCGGAGATCCTGAATTGCTTACACTGAAGGGCGAAAGGGTTCTGCGGGAGGC
>CAIVCU010000157.1 GCA_903904495.1 uncultured Chlorobiaceae bacterium | reverse complement strand
TCCGACAGGTTCAGAGGTTAAAACCTCTCCTGGTTCGAGCTGAATATCAGTGATACGAAGAGGGGCACAATACACCTGGTATAACTGGCCAGCTTCGTAATCATATTTCATGATCGCGTTCGAATACCCGTATGAATCAGGATTTCTTTGTGAACTCTTGTTCGCACGTTCGATAACGTTCCACGGTTTGGCGTATGCTGCGGGCCCGACAGCAGTAACTGCTGACAGCATTACAGCAAACAAAGCTTTCTTTCTAATTTTCATGATCAACGGTTGATTAAATAAGTGGACATTACCTGACTAACTGTGCAATGTTGAATTCATCGATAAAAAGTCCTATTGGATTGGCGGCAAGCTGTTTCTCGTTTACAGGCTGCTGGATTACGATCTTATAGATGCCTCTCCAGTAAGACTCGCCAAGCGGATCACCCATGATCCCCCACTGGCTTTCTTTCCAGTCAACTTGCCAGCTATACTCTGAAACTCTCACCATCGACAGGATGTCGACACTTATGCGTTCTTTAGCCGCACGAATAAATGGATCCTGTTTCAGGACAAAAGCTGAAAGGGTATTTGCCCCTTTCGGGGTTACAAGCTTGTACGCATCAAACCAGTTTTCTTTGATAACCCCCGCATCACTGCTGATCATCCGGGTATCCTGTATAAATCGCTGCAGATGGTACTTGATCGAGGGATCTGATGGTTTAAACTTTTCCCATGTTTTACCGATCTCCCCCCTGTATGTCGCTCCGCCATCAACAGCAATTTCTACGATATGCGGGACTAACTTTGGCTGTGCTCCCAAATAAATCATTCCCCCAACTGAAGGCAGCGCTACAAACACTATTGTTGCAAAAGTTGCCAACCGCCAGTTTTTTGCTTGAACCACAGAGCTTCCAATTCTGTCGTCCCATTCCTGTCTCGCTCGTTTGTAAGGTGTATCAAGCTCCCCTTTCGGCGACCATTTCTTTGAAGTTCCCTTCATGGTGTTTGTTGAAGTAATCGGTTAATAAACATTCTCATAGTTTTGGTGTTGCACTTCCGCCAGAAGGCCTGGCTTCTTCAGGAGGATGCAGGGCGTGGATGGCCTGTTTCGCCCAATCAGGTGGCTTGCTGTTGCCAGATTCTTCGTTACCTTTCCCCTTCCCTTCCTCTTCTCCATTCCCGACACTCCCCTTTCCTGCCGTAGCCGCATTATTCATCGAAGAGGCACTGGCTGCCGATCCTGAATCTCCTCCAGTCTTTGGACCTGCGCCGCCTTTAGTCCCCGCTGGACTATTCCCTCCACCTCCCATTTTACCCATCAAGGCTGAAGCTCCGCCACCAATTCCTTTAACTGCAGACCGAGTGGCTGCGACAACTCCACCTGCGGCTAAAGCTGCAGCAGTTCCCCCAACAAGAGCATTTTGTACAGCAGTACCAGCACTAAGACTTGGGCTTCCAGCCATGAGACCAGCAGCTACACCAGGCGCATTCCAGGTAAGAAACGCAATGGCCCCGACGGTTAATAATGCACTCCATATTTCAGTTAGGGTCATATTCCCCGAGAATGTGAGGGTACGAAGGACAGGCTCTATCACTGCCATAATAAAAGCCAGCACCATGAGTTTGATGCCGGAAGCGATAACCGCTCCAACAGCTTTCTCTGCCAAAAATTTTGTTGGCTCAAGAAATCCAAATGGAAGAAATATCCCTACCAATGCCGAGATCAGATAAAACTCCAAGACCGCGTAGAAAATCTGCCAAGCTATAAGTATATAGGCGAGCATGATCATCACGTAACAGATCGCCAACACCAAGCCATTAACAATTTCTGTTATGCCCATCGACGATATTTCCTTTATCAATGGCGCTGTCGTATTTAGCCCATATCGTATGATATTGGAAGGATCGTATAAACTACTGCCACCACCGCCACCCGCTATTTTACCTGCTTGAATCAGTGAATCAACAAAGGCATTTGAAATCATCGGGAACTGTCTTACAACCCAAAGCCAAAACCCGAGGTATAGCACCTTTTTCATAACCCCAACTAACTGCTCCCCGCCCCCAAGCGCCCACCATAACCCAAGCATCACAATCTCAATACTTAGCAAGGCTCCAATGAGATAGTTGATGGCCGGTTGAAGGTTTCCCCATCCGGCACTCAACACCGTCTGAAAATTGTTAAGCGTCGTTGTCAGTATTCCTGGATCCATATAGAATTCCTTTTAATGGATTTTTTTAAACTGTATTGGTTTAGGGGTTGTGTCTTCTTGCCCATAACCTTGTAAAAGTCTTTTAGTCCGATTCTGTTCTTCTGGTATTCTCTTTCTTTCTGAAC
>CAIVCU010000156.1 GCA_903904495.1 uncultured Chlorobiaceae bacterium | reverse complement strand
GTGAAGTGCGTTTATATTGATCCTCCGTACAACACGGCGGCAAGTGAAATTCAGTACAAAAACAGTTACAAGCACTCATCTTGGTTAAGCCTTATTTCTGATAGAGTTATGGTATCCGATCAATTGATGAAAGTTGATTCTATCATGTGTGTTGCTATAGATGACTTTGAGTTGTCGGTGCTTAAAAATTATCTCGCGAAATATTTTGGGGAATCTAATCATCTGTCTACAGTTGCTGTTCGCAGTAACCCACATGGCAGAGCTATGGCAAGCGGATTTTCTCCTAATCATGAGTATGCGATTTTCTTCGGAAAATCAGAGCGTGCTGTTGTAGGTAGATTACCACGAGATGAAAAGAAGCAAGCTCGTTATCCTGAGAGCGATGAAAATGGTAGGTACACATGGATGAATTTTAGGGCAACTGGTGCAAATTCAAGACGAATCGATCGCCCCAAGCTTTTTTACCCAGTCTATGTTGCATCTAATGGAATAATAAGAGTCTCCCCTATGGTTTGGTCGAACGATGATTCAGAGTGGAAGCCATTAGAAAAAATGTTAGCTGGCGAAAATGCGATATTTCCTATTGATGCAGACGGATCTGAGCGAGTATGGAACCTTGGGTGGGAACGAGCTCAAGAGGAAGCATTCGGAATTCTGAGGGCCCGGAATACCAACGGTGATTGGCAAATCTATCGCAAGTATCGTCCAAATCAAGAGGGCGCACTCCCTGGAACGTGGTGGGAAAGTGCAAAATATTCAGCAACTGAAAGTGGCACGAGAGTATTGATGGATTTGCTTGGTAGCCGAGATTATTTTTCCTATCCAAAAAGTGTGCCTTTGGTTGAAGATTGTCTTAGGGCATCCTCTTGCACGCCAGGAACGAGCGTTCTCGATTTTTTTGCCGGCTCAGGCACAACTGGTCATGCAGTTATCTCTCTTAACCGCGAGGATCAGGGAAAACGCAGATACATCCTCATCGAACAGGGCGAGTACTTTGACACTGTCCTGAAGCCCCGCATACAGAAGGTGGTCTACTCTGCCGACTGGAAAGAGGGCAAAGCTACAGCTCCGCAGACGGGCATCTCCCACGCTTTCAAGGTGCTGAAACTTGAATCCTACGAAGATACCCTCAATAACCTTGAGCCGAGTCGCACCAGACAGCAGGAACTTGCTCTTGATTCGCCTGACGCCCAGGGTGCTGATGGCTTCAAGGAGCACTACCTCCTGCACTACATGCTTGACGTGGAGACGCGCGGCAGTCAGTCGCTGCTTAATGTTCGGGCCTTTACGGACCCAACGGCATACAAACTCAAGGTCAAGCGTCCCGGTTCGGATGAAAGCGGTGAAGTGAACATTGATCTTCTTGAGACCTTTAACTGGCTTATCGGCCTTACTGTTCAGCACATTGCCGCCCCGCAAAGCTTCAGTGCCTCGTTCGAGCGCGACAGCGAAAAGCGGTTGCGCCTCAATGGCCGCCTCAAGCAGGAGGAGAATGCTCCCTACTGGTTCCGCACCATCACCGGCAGAACACCCGATGGGCGAAAAACGCTCATCATCTGGCGCAAACTTACCGGTGAACCGGAGCAGGACAATCTTGTGCTTGATGAGTGGTTCAGAAAACATGCTTACTCCACAAGGGATACAGACTTTGATCTCATCTATGTCAATGGCGGTAATAATCTGCCCAATGTTCGGCGTGATGATGAAACATGGAAAGTGCGTCTGATTGAGGAGGATTTTCACCGGCTTATGTTTGAAAACAGGGAGGGAGTGTAAGCAATGGCAACTCCTGCGTTATTTTCATTGTCGTTCGAGCAACTGGTTGCTGCTATCGGGCAGGTTCATGCTGAACTGGCGGCACAAGCTTCCCGGGCGGTCAACACCAGCCTGACCCTTCGCAACTGGCTTATCGGTTGTTATATCTCCGAGTACGAGCTGCGGGGAGCCGATCGTGCCCGTTATGGTGACAAAATTATTGAGCTGTTATCTGAACGGTTGATGCAGGCGGGTGTCAGCCGGTCAGAAGCACGGGAACTGAGGCGATACCGTAAATTTTATTTGACTTACCCTTCAATTCGGGAGTCGCTGTCTCCCGAATTGATAAACAAGCTTTTGCCATTCGCAACCGCCGTCAACTTTCGGGAGTCGCTGTATCCCGAATCGGGGGTTGCACCTGGTGAGCTGTTGAGCAGGATTTCGTTCAGTCATATTGCTGAACTGCTGCAATGTGAAGATGCGACAAAACGCACCTTTTATGAAATGGAGTGTATTCAGGGAAACTGGTCGGTGCGTGAGCTGAAACGGCAGATTCACACTCTCTACTATGAACGCTCCGGCCTTTCCCGCGACAAACAAAAGCTTTCGAAGCTTGCTCACCAGCATGCAGATCGGCAATCCCCTCAACTTGATATCCGCGATCCCTATCTGTTCGAATTTATCGGACTGAAATCCAAAGAGGTCATGGGAGAATCTCATCTCGAAGATCTGCTTATTGACAAGCTTGAAGATTTTCTCCTTGAACTGGGACACGG
>CAIVCU010000155.1 GCA_903904495.1 uncultured Chlorobiaceae bacterium | reverse complement strand
CTTTCACACTGTCCGCAGCCGATACAATCCTCGATATCGTTGTAGAGGCGATATCGACCGTTTTTCGGGGTCGGAATAACCTCCCGTGGATACTGCAGGGTCACAAGACCATCCACCTGGCGGAAATAGTCGACATCATCAACATAGGCATCGCCTTTGCGATGGACTGCATTGAAAAAATGCTTCAGGGTGATTCCCAAGCCGGTCGCAATGGTAACTGCTCCGGTTTTTATATTCCTGAAATACTCACTCATAATCTATACGTCATTACTTTCCTCAAATTGACTGTTGAACTCTCTTAAGGAACATATATCACCCAGATGGCCGTAAGCACAAAGCTGACAAAGGCAAACGGGGTCAGAACTTTCCAGCACAGGTACATCAGCTGGTCGACCCTTAAACGGGGAAGCGTCCAGCGCAGCCACATCTGCACAAAAATAAAGAAGAATCCTTTCATGATAATCCAGAATACACCCCAGACCGGCCCGTTAGTCCATGCATTGAGAGCAAAGGACCCGATATCAGGCAGCGGTGAATTCCAGCCACCGAGAAAGACTATGGATATTATCGCGGATACCATGAACATGCTGCCGTACTCAGCAAGAAAGATAACAGCAAACTTCATACCTGTGTATTCAGTGAAATAACCTGCTACAAGCTCTGATTCCGCTTCAGGTATATCAAACGGGGCACGGTTGACTTCGGCAAGCGATGCGATAAAGTATATGAGAAACGGAAGCCAGGCGATCGGCGACTGAAAAAGAAAGAAGTGCGCGAATCCATAGGAGCCGGACTGAAGCATGGTGATCTTCTGCATGTCAAGGGTGCCTGCCATCATGGCGCCGCAGAGAAGAGCTATTGCAGCAGGAATTTCATAACTGACTATCTGTGCAACGCTACGAACTGCTCCGTAGAGTGACCATTTGTTGTTTGAACCCCATCCTGCAGCCAGAATACCAACGACCTCTATAGCGACTATGCCGATAGCAAAAAAGAGACCGACATTGAGACTGGCGCCGATAAAGGCTGAACTGAATGGCAGTACGGCGTAAGCAAGAAAGGATCCCACAAAAAGGACACCTGGGCCAATAACAAAGAGGAACTTATCAGCTGACGTAGGAACAATGTCCTCTTTCTGAAGAAGCTTCAGGATATCGGCAATGGTCTGGAGGATACCCCATTTACCAACTTCCATAGGACCAAGACGATCCTGCATGAAGGCTGAAATCTTACGTTCACCATAGACGCCGTATGTCAGCGAGTAGAGTGCGATAAAAACAAGGGGAATGGCGGCAAGAATAACCAAACCGAGCGGCAAGCCCATTGGATTGAATCCGACAAGAGCTTCGGACCATGCATTGAGACTGTTACCCATAAGTAAAGGCATGCTGAATTGCGGCAAAGATGTTAAAATCATCTGTCAACCTCCCCGAGAACTATATCGATGCTGCCGATAATGGCAACAAGATCGGGGATCAACTGACCTTTTGAAAGGTCTTTCATCGCTGAAAGATTAACGAAACAGGATGAACGTGCCTTGCAGCGCAGTGGCTTGGTTGATTTTCCATCACTCTGTATATAAAAACCAAGCTCACCACGCGGATTTTCAGCACGACCGTAAACTTCACCGGCTTTTGGACGAACACGCTTTGGAACGGCGGATCTTGCATTGAAGCCTTCGGAAGAAGGCATTTTATCAATGCACTGCTCGATAATTCTCAGGCTCTCTTCCATTTCAAGGGCACGAACAAGGTGGCGTGAAAGACAGTCGCCAATATCTGAAAACTTACCATCCGGCACGGGCACTGCAAAGTCGAGCTCGGGATAGATTGAATAGGGGTCGTTGCGTCTCAAATCCCACTTGACGCCGGAACCGCGAAGCATTGGACCGGACCAGCCATAGTTAATGGCAACATCGGCCGGCATGATACCGATTCCTCTGGTACGTTTGACAAATATTTCGTTTTCGGTGAGCAGTTTGAAGAGTTCAACAGCTTTGGGTCTGAAATAATCAACAAACTCCTTGACCCGCTTGTTGAAATCGGCAGGAACATCGTAAGCGAGTCCCCCAACCCATATATAATTATAGAGCATTCGTGCGCCGGAAGCCCACTCAAGGAGGCTGAGGATGATTTCGCGGTCACGGAAGCAGAAAAGAAATGGAGTAAAGGCGCCAAGGTCGATACCGTAGGTGCCGATAGCGACAAGATGT
>CAIVCU010000154.1 GCA_903904495.1 uncultured Chlorobiaceae bacterium | reverse complement strand
TTACATACTATTAAGGGGATGCGCTTTCATGTTACTGGTGTATGACATGTAACGGTTGCTGCATACTTAAAACATTACTTTTTAACCATCACGGGAGTGATATGCATAGAAAGTTCGGCAAATCCGATATTGTGAGAATTGCGATCGATGCTATGCAGTTCAATGGGTTGGAGCCGGATTTTTCAGTGCAGGTTGATAAACAGATAGCTTCAATTTCCGGGCCGGCTCATGAGAGTGGTTCAGACATTCTTGATCTTACTTCACTACTCTGGTGCTCCATAGACAATGATGATTCTCTTGACCTTGATCAGTTGACCGCGTGTGAGGTGCAGAGTGACCTGTCGGTAATCATCTATGTTGCTGTAGCCGATGTTGACGCTCTGGTAAAAAACGGCTCGCCTGTGGATAATCATGCGCGGAACAATACCACTTCAGTCTATACTTCGGCAATTGTTTTTCCGATGTTACCGCTCCGTCTTTCGACCGATCTGACCTCTCTTAATCCCGATCAAAGCCGGCTTGCTCTCGTCACTATTATGAAGATAGACAATCATGGTCAGGTTATCAGCTCAACGGTTGAACGTGCATTGGTGAGGAACAAGGCGAAGCTCGCTTATGATGCCGTTTCAGCATGGATTGAGGGGGAGGGTGGTCTGCCTCCCGCAGCTTCGATAGTGCCGGGTATGGACAAACAGTTGCGCTGTCAGGATAGTGTGGCTCAAAAATTACGGTTACGCAGACACAAAAAAGGGTCTCTTGAATTTCAGACATTTCAACCACAGGCAGTTTTTGAAGGGGAACATGTTGTTGAAATCATACAACAGGTTCAGAATCGGGCCCGGCAGTTAATCGAAGAGTTCATGATAGCTACCAATGCCTGTACAGCACATTTTTTAGCTGATAGAGGTCATGCATCGCTTCGGCGGGTTGTGAGGTCGCCTGAGCGATGGATGCGAATTGTAGAGGTTGCAAATGAATACGGTTATTCTTTGCCCTTTGAACCAAGCTCACAGGCGCTTGAAAGTTTTCTGGCTGCAAGACATAAGGCGGACCCGTTACGGTTCCCGGATCTCTCTCTAGTTGTTATCAAGCTGATGGGATCGGGGGAGTATGTTGTAGAAATTCCGGGAGAGAAGCCGTTTGGACATTTTGGCCTGGCTGAGCGTGACTATACTCATTCAACTGCACCTAACAGACGATATCCTGATTTAATAACCTTGAGAATGATGAAGGCAATTCTCACCAATAGTCCGGCTCCGTATACCATTAATGAGCTTGAATATTTAGCATCACATTGTACACGTCAGGAGGATGCTGCCCGTAAAGTAGAACGCCGGGTGCGAAAGTCTGAAGCGGCTTTATTACTGGAACCAACGATCGGTCATCATTTTGATGCCATCGTGACCGGTCATTCAGAGAAGGGAACGTGGGTGAGAATATTGATGCCCCCGGCTGAAGGTCGGCTGATGAGGAAGATCGGGAAAATCAAAGTCGGTCAGGAGATTACTGTCCGGCTTGTTCTTGCAGATGTCGAACGCGGGTTTATCGATTTCGAGAGGATGTAACGTTCTGCTATTTATATGAAGTTGAGACGCTATGGAGTGATGCAGAGGCTAAATCGCATCAAGAACATGCTCAAGCTTTTCAGTAACTTTGATGCCAAACGCTTCTAACTCCGGGTTACCTATTGAGGAAAACCTTGCTATAGGGTCCATGAACATGACAGCAGTCTTTCCGTCATCTCTGGTATAGATAACGACGTTGCAGGGAAGCAGTACACCGAGATTTATTTCGTTCTGCATGGCTTCGTAGGCGAGTGCCGGATTACAGGCCCCGAGGATGATGTAATCACGAAACTCCTTCTGGAGCTTTTCTGCAAATTTTTTGCTTATATCGATTTCGGTGAGCACTCCGAATCCTTCCTTTGCGAGTGCCTCACGTACTTTCAGTTGAGCTTCAGCACATGAGACAGCCACTGTTTTTCCAAACGCATACGGTGAGGTCAGGTCCATCATCATTCTCCTGTTATAATTTCTTTTATTATGGAAATGATTCATTTGTCATACCTTATAACGTCTCTATCTCGGTATGCTGAAACTGCCTTGAATACCGTTTTTCGAAAGCAGTACCTGCCATAACTGGTTAGTCCTCGACATGAACCCTCCTGTGCAGCTCAGCAGGTAGTATCGCCACATGCGTTGAAACTCTTCGTTGTACGAAGGCTGAAGCAGTGTCCACTTGTTCTCGATGTTCTCATACCATGCCATGAGTGTCCGGGCATAATCGTCATGGGTAAAAACATGCCAGTCCTCTAGAGTAAAAAGCCCTTCATAGCTTTCAGTGATCTGGCTGGCTGACGGGACGTTGGAGTTCGGAAAGATGTATTTGTTCGCCCACGGTTCAACACTGTATGTTGACTTATTTCCTCCGATGGTATGCAAGAGGGTCAAGCCGTCCTCTTTCAGACATTGGTGGACAATTTTGAAATAGTCGCGATAATTTTTGTATCCAACATGCTCGAACATACCGATGGAATAGATCCTGTCGAAGGAGCCCTGCAGCTTCCGGTAGTCTGTGACTTCGATGGTAATCGGCAGACCAGCGCAATAATCCCGTGCAATAGCAGCCTGTTCTGTTGACACCGTGACTCCATGCACAGACACTCCATAGTGTTCGGCAGCAAACTGTGCTGCGCCACCCCATCCGCATCCGATATCAAGGAGCTTCATGCCGGGTTTAAGCTGCAACTTCTGAAAAATAAGGTGGAGCTTCTTTTCCTGCGCTTCCTCAAGGTTTTTTGCTTCTTTCCAGTAGCCGCAACTGTAGAGCATCCGCTTGTCCAGCATTGCTTTAAACAGGTCGTTGCCGATATTGTAATGTTTTTCTGCCACCTTGAAGGATCTTGATGGACGCTGCATATTGTAGATTGTACTGATCAGCTCGCCAAACAGCATTACCGGAGGAGAAACTTTATCTTCAGCCCTGGAACTGATAATTCGGTAAAAAAACTCATCAAGCCGCTCACAATCCCACCATCCTTCCATGTATGCCTCGCCCAAACCAAGGTTTCCCTGGGTTATAACACGACGGTAAAGTTCCGGTCTATGGACCTGAATGTCCCACTGCCGGTTACCTCCTATTTTGATATCGGCATCATCCAAAATGCGCTCAAGCTGCTTTTTATAAATACGGTTCAACATACTGCGATGGTTCAGGAGTCGTTACTATTATTGCAACCTTACTTTAAATGCCCGAAATTCCAATGGTTCAGATAGGATTGAATTTATTCTTTCTCTTCTTATACCGATCCTTTTACCACTGCCCTTTATTATATGCACTTCTACCGGCACAGTCACCTAGTTCCTTATACAACATTTTTATTATTGACCGGTTGGAGTAAATATAATTTCAAACGTATCCTGATCATAATCAAAATATGCTTCAACACGTTTTTGCCACTTTTTACTCTGCATCCTGTCGCCTGTATAGATCACAAACATCAGGTATTTTTTTCGCTTTATTAAAGTCAACTATAATATCTTATTTTTTTTCTCATCAATCATTTTCCCAACATCACCCTTTTCTTTAAACGAATAGCTGCATTATGTCACTTATCTCCATTTGATGTATGAAATGATTCCATACCCTGTCATAAAAATGAAGCAGATTCATTTCATCTTTACTCCTTTTTGGCTACATTATCTATTATATTTCTATGTTGTACCTTCAGGTTTTTTCAACAACCCATAAGCATATTGAAAAATGAAAAAGCATCTTTTCCTTCTTGTTGGTGCTGTTCTCTCTTTTCTAATGTTTTCAGCACAGTCCTATGCATATGATTCGTATTTAAGCGGCAATGTCGGCTGGACAGTCTCAAATAATCTTGACATTAAAGATACGAATAATACTGTAGTGATAAAACTGCCTCTCAAAACAGGCATAAATGTAATGGGTGCCCTTGGATCAAGGTTTGACAACATCCGGATTGAAGGTGAATTTGGTTATCAAACGAAAGATATCGACCTGGCCAGCTTAAATGGCAATCTGAAAATACTCTCTCTGTTGGCAAACGGGTATTATGATTTCTATACTGAAGGCATTCAGCCATATGTTACAGCTGGAATAGGTGCCGGCAGGGTAACTCTCAGTGATTTTTTTACGGAAGGCAATCAGTTTAACTGGGACAGCGGGGTCACAAAGTTAGCTTATCAATTAGGGGCAGGGGTTGCTATTCCGCTCAATAAAAGCCTATCGATTGATGCTCGGTATCGTTATTTTGCATTAAACGATGTTACTAACGGAAATTTAAATAAATACACCCCGGCAATCAGTTCTGTTTTAATTGGCTTGAGGTTCGGGTTGTAAAGCATACTGAAAAATGAAAAAGCATTTTTACTTTCTTTTTGGGGCTGTTCTAAACTTGGTATTACTTTCAAGCCCTGCTTACGCATTCAATTCTTATGTCAGCGGTAATGTTGGCTGGTCTGCAGCAAATGATCTGAACATCAATGAAAATAATGGTAATTTATTAGTAAAATTACCATTACAGACCGGTACAAACCTGCAGGCAGCTATTGGTTCAAGATTTCAAAACATACGGATAGAAGGCGAATTAGGATATCAACGAAAAGCCATTGACGTGTCTGGCTTGAATGGCAGCGAGAAAATACTTTCGCTACTGGCAAACGGGTATTTTAATGTATCTACCGAAGGAATAAAACCTTACGTCACTGCAGGCGTAGGTCTTGGCTGGGAAAGTCTCAGTGATTTCATCGCAGGAGGGAACGTCTTTATCATGAGCGGAGGGGTTACTAAATTAGCCTACCAATTGGGTTTTGGCGTTGCAATTCCAGTAGTTAAAAACATTTCACTTGATGCACGCTACCGTCATTTTGCGCTGGGTGAAATTACCGAAGGAAATCTGATTAAATATACCCCTTCAACCAGCTCCTTCCTGATTGGTCTAAGGCTTGGCATCTAGTTTTTTCATTACCTGTTACCAAAGGAGTTCATCCACCGATCGACTTCGGGTGGAGGTTGCGCTTTATTCACTTTTTTTTCGCTTTGTCGACTTCCAGTTCCACATACCTATCTCATCCCTTATTTCCGCACAGACATCAAGAACGTTCTGCAATTCTGACTTTTCAAGACCGCTGTGGACAGAAAATCGCATAAGAGAGCGGGTTTTTGGTGTTGCAGGGGCCATAAAGACCGATCCGAAAACGCCCCTTACCTCAAGGGCATCCCGAAGAAGTTCTGTATCTGATTCGAGACCGCTTTCTATGGCAACAACCTGCGACTTACTCGAGATATTATAGCCAAGGTTGCGCATCCCCAAGCGAAAAAATTCTGCATTTTCATGAAGTTTTTCTCTTCGAAAGTCATCTTTTTTGATAACCTCAAGCGTAGCTCTCAATCCGGCAATTTCATATGAAAGAAGAGCGGAGCTGAAAATTGCAGGAAAAGCCAGGTAGGGATAATATTTAGCGAATTTCTTTGAGCATATAATTATGCCTGCCCGACCGGCAAATGCCTTAGCAAGACTTGCTGTAATAAAATCAACCTTCCCTGTCAGGTCAAGTGATGCCACCAGACCAGCTCCATGAGGACCATGAGTTCCCAAGGAGTGCGATTCATCGACAACGGTGATACAATAATACCTGTTGGCAATTTCAACAATTTCAACAAGAGGTGCTATATCGCCGTTAGTGCTGTAGAGCGAGTCAACAAGAACAATCCCCTGTCCGCGTTCATTAATCAGGCGTTCGAGATGAGCGGGATCATTATGCCGGAAAGCGTAGGGAGTAGCGCCTGATATTTTCACTCCTTCCCACAAGGACATGTGAGTGAAAAAATCGATATAGACAGGTGTGGTCTGATCGGCAATGACCTGAATAAGACCTACATTGGCCGCCCATCCTGACTGACATAAAATCGAACTCTCAAAACCTGCAAACTCAGCCATTGCCTGCTCAAAATAATACTTGTCACTTCCTTCATGCAAAAAAACTGCTGACATAACCGGCTCATTGCCTGCTTTTTGAATCACTTCAAGCAGCGCTTCTC
>CAIVCU010000153.1 GCA_903904495.1 uncultured Chlorobiaceae bacterium | reverse complement strand
TATGATGAGGATGCTTACAGTAAATCACGGGACTATCTGCGTGTTTCAACCGTTTTTTCCCTGTTTGGTGCTGCTCTAGATCTCTCTGTGCTTCTGCTTTTCTGGTTTCTGGGTGGATTCAATCTGCTGGACCATTTTTTAAGAGGGTACGGGTTGCATCCGATTCCTACAGGTGTGCTTTATATAGGTGTTTTGCTGCTGATGCAATCTTTGATTGATCTTCCTTTCAGCCTTTACAAAACCTTTGTTATCGAGGAGAAATTCGGGTTTAACAAAACCACTCCCGGAGTTTTTGCAGCAGATATCCTGAAATCATTGTTACTTGCTTTGCTTATCGGAACCCCCCTTCTCGGAGCGGTGCTCTGGTTTTTCGAAGAGACCGGGCCGATGGCCTGGCTATGGGCATGGGGTGGAATTACAGTGTTCTCTCTGTTGCTTCAGTATGTTGCTCCGACCTGGATCATGCCTCTGTTCAACAAGTTTGTCCCTCTTGAAGAGGGTGAACTGAGGAGCGCTATTATGCACTATGCTGCAAAGGTTCACTTTCCTCTAACCGGTATTTATGTTCTTGATGGCTCAAAGCGTTCCGCGAGAGCAAACGCTTTTTTTACCGGCTTTGGCAAACGCAAGAGAATCGCCCTTTTTGATACGCTCATTACCAGCCATCCGGTGCATGAGCTGGTTGCCGTACTTGCCCATGAAATAGGCCATTTCAAAAAAAAGCACATCATCGTCAACATGATTCTGAGCCTCGGCAATCTTGGTGTGCTTTTTTTTCTTCTATCCCTTTTTATGAATAACCGGCAGTTGTTTGATGCATTTTTCATGAAGGAGATCTCAGTTTATGGAAGCCTGATCTTTTTTTCGCTGCTCTACACTCCCGTGGAGTGGATCCTTTCAATTTTTATACAGGCTCTTTCACGAAAGCATGAGTATGAAGCGGATTCTTTTGCCGTGACGACTTGTGATCAGGGAGCTGCTCTTGCGGATGCGCTGAAAAAATTATCACGTAACAACCTCTCGAACCTGACACCGCATCCGTTCTATGTTTTTCTCAACTACTCCCATCCTCCAGTGATGCAGCGGATTATGCGCATTAAAGAACTTTCTGCCGGCTATCATGTAAACCCCTGAACTGATTGATTTTTTATGACTGAGTGTCGTTATTTCATGCCACCTGAGTGGGCGCTGCATAAAGCAACCTGGCTTTCCTGGCCTCACAGGCTTGCAACGTGGCCGGGCAAGTTTGAACCGATTCCTGAGGTGTTTGTTGAAATTATATCCTGGCTGAGTTCATCCGAGGAGGTGCACATCAATGTGCTCGATGAAGTGATGGAGCGGGAAGTGTTTGCATTGCTTCGCAATTCACGTCATCAGCAGATTCAGATGGAACGTATTTTTCTTCACCGGATTCCCACCAATGATGCCTGGTGCCGGGATCATGGCCCGAACTTTGTTTTCCGTCGGACAGAGTGTTGTACAGAGAAAATTATTCTCAACTGGGAGTATAATGCCTGGGGTGAAAAATATTCATCCTATGCCGATGATAATGCTGTGCCTGAAAGAATTGCATCGTTGCAGCAGCTGCCTCTTGTTTCACCCGCCATGGTTCTTGAAGGTGGTTCTATTGATGTTAATGGGAAGGGTCTTCTGCTGACGAGCGAGGCTTGCCTGCTGAATCCAAACCGCAATCCTTCTATGAACCGGGAAGAGATCGAACGTGAACTTGGGCGTTATCTCGGCATTGAAAAAGTCCTCTGGCTTGGCGACGGTATTGTCGGTGACGATACAGACGGTCATGTGGACGATATGGCTCGTTTTGTCAATGAAACGACCATTGTTATTGCAGTCGAGGAAAATCCTTCTGACGAGAATTACGACGCTTTGCAGGAGAACTATACGCGGCTTCAGCGTTATACTGATCTCAGTGGCAATCCCTTGCATGTGCTGAAACTTCCAATGCCTTCTCCTGTTTATTTCGATGGTGAACGTCTGCCGGCAAGTTATGCAAATTTCTATATCGCCAATACCGTGGTTCTTGTTCCAACCTACAGATGTTCTCAAGACCTCACAGCCATGGAGATACTTCAGGCATGTTTCCCTGAAAGAAAAGTTGTTGGTATTGACTGTTACGATCTTGTCTGGGGGCTTGGGGCCATTCACTGCATCACACATGAAGAGCCGGAGTTAGAGCATTGCTGAAGCAGGTTTTGCTTCACATGGAAGGGAGACAGTGTCCCATATTTAAAGTTGTTCTTGATAATATGAGACAACTAATTTTTCTGTGTTTTCGTCTGGCTGCATGAGGTGAAAAATATTAAGATATTATCTTAAAAAGAGATATAGCGTTTTATGAGGAGTTTTGCGAGCTTATGGCACGAGAGTTGTTCCTATATTCTTGAAACCTCTCACGCCAGTGAGATTGATCAGATGTAATGGGGGACATCTGATCATGAAAAAAGCGGCTTTACAGCCGCTTTTTTTCATTTAATCAATCTTTCAAACTTTAATTGCTTATCCGATCAAGGCTGCAAGGCTTTTGCAGTTTTCCTCTACGATAGCGGCTGAATGCTGTAGTGCTTCAAGCTCAGAAGTGGAAAGGTTTATTTCAAGAATCTGTTCAACACCGTTTTTTCCAAGTTTGACCGGGACACCGCAAAAAACATTGTCGATTCCGTACTGACCTTCAAGAAGCGTCGTGCAGGGGATAATACGCTTGCGGTCTTTGACGATCGCCTCAATCATCTCAACAGCTGAAGCTGCCGGTGCATAAAATGCCGAGCCGGTTTTCAGATGGTTGACAATCTCAATTCCTCCATTTCTCGTCCGCTCAACAAGAGCATCGATTTTATCCTGAGGTAAAAGTTCGGTTAGCGGTATACCGGCGACATTGGTATAATTCACGACCGGTACCATTGAGTCACCGTGTCCGCCAAGCACCAATGCACTGATATCCTGCATGGATACATCCAATGCCTCAGCAATAAAGCTTTTGAAGCGTGCAGTGTCAAGAACACCGGCCATGCCGATAACCCGCTCTTTCGGAAGTCCGCTGGTTGCCTGGGCAACATAGGTCATCACATCAAGAGGGTTTGAAACCATCACGATAATCGGATTCCTGGAGTACTTCATTACCTGGGTTGTGACCTCCTTGATAATTGAGGCATTTTTATTCAGGAGATCCTCTCTCGACATACCGGGTTTTCTTGCAAGACCGGCAGTAATCAGGACAATATCGGAATCAGCGGAATCTTTGTAGTCATTAGATCCCAGAACATGGGTATCGAAAAGTCCGACAGGTCCCGATTCATACATGTCAAGAGCTTTTCCTTGAGGTACTCCTTCAACGATGTCAATCAGAACAACTTCTTTTGCGAGCTGTTTTTCAGCAATGCGGAGAGCTGCAGTAGCTCCTACATTTCCGGCTCCGATAACGGTGATTTTCATAAGAGGTAATTGTTTTTATAGTGTTCAGAAGTTCTTGTAACAGGAGACCATATAATAAAAAAAGCCGCCTCAAAAAAGGCAGCTTTTATTTCGTACAGGCTTATTTCATTGTGCTGATATTAGCAAGGGAGGATGTTGACCTGCTTCTTGTTATTGCGCCCGTTGCGGAAGGTAACAACACCGTCAATCAGTGCAAATATGGTGTGGTCACGTCCTAATCCTGCATTGTCGCCAGGTTTGATAACGGTGCCTCTCTGACGAACAATTATTGTGCCTGCAGCTACAGTTGAGCCTCCTGCAGCTTTAACTCCGAGATATTTCGGATTACTGTCGCGACCGTTTTTAGTCGACCCGCCACCCTTTTTATGAGCCATGAGAAAAAATTAACGTTAAAGATCCTGAACTTGTTTTTATAGCGAAATAATTTCGATCT
>CAIVCU010000152.1 GCA_903904495.1 uncultured Chlorobiaceae bacterium | reverse complement strand
GCATTATCTCCGCCCATGGCGTCAACAACAATGGTCAACATGATGGGGTTTTTGTCTTGTTAGGGTTATCAGCTCTTTGCTAATTTATTGACAACGCATCTGCCGCGGTAGTGACCGCAATGGCGACAGGCACGGTGCGGAAGGGTTGGTTCACCGCAGTTCGCGCAAACGACCGTGGTTGCCGGCTTGGTCCGGGCATTGAACTGGGCACGTCTTTTATCCCTTCTGGATTTAGACATTTTGGCTTTAGGATTGGCCATAGCGGTACTCTTTATTTATAATCGGTTAACGATACTTATTTTTCAGCTGTTCAAGAGACTCATGCCAGGAACTTATCTCCTCTGCATGAGACTCTTCATTTTTTTCATCACGTCCAAAAAGCTTGCAATGCGGATTATCTGTACATGCTACCTTCAATGGCAGCGATAGCAGCAGGGTTTCGCAAACATCTCCGTTAAGATCTATGGTCTCAGCGTTCTTGTCAAGGAAACGGTACTCCTCATTCCAGTCTTGAGCATCTTCGACAGGCACACCCAACATATAATAGAGTTTCAGTACTCCGGAAAGAGCTCTTGATATCGGAGCAAGACAAATATCGCAGGTAAAATCTGCTACAGTAGCTGTTTTAATCGTGACGGTTACCTGATCTTCACTTTTTTCAGCAACCACACAGAGGTGTATATCCCTCGTAAAACCAGCTTCCGCTAACTGCCAGCCTTCAAAATCAGAGGCTTTGCAGGTAAAATCAAACTCATGAATTACCTGCACAAGATCCGTTATACGGATCGCTATTTGCGATTTATCTTTATGCATAACTGCCTTTTCAGTAAAAGAACACCAATGTACAAAAATTATTATGGAAAATGAAAATGGTTGACGGTACAACTTTCAACACAAATCTCACAAAAAAAGCAGATGACGGTTTGTATTTAAAAAAAAGGGGATTATATTATTCGCCAATCAGCAGTAACAATGCTGCTAATGATATTCCGCGGTAGCTCAATGGTAGAGCATGCGACTGTTAATCGCAGGGTTGTAGGTTCGAGTCCTTCCCGCGGAGCTGAAAAAAAGGAAGTCTCTTCAAAAAAGGAGTGCTTCCTTTTTTTATTTAGCTTACTATCCATTCCAGACGGCTCTCTTTTTTTTCTGTTCAACAGAGCCTCCTATTCACGCTGTTCCCTGAGGGATTTTATCGGACAAAGGAATAACTTTTTATGGTAGGCGTTCCTTGCCCGCTCAATTGCCTGGTGTATGAAAATATTCGGGTTTATATTGCAAGCGTTCGCAATTTTTGTATTTTTAATGCAACGTTACAGCTTGATAAGTTGAATTTTTGTGATGACCATGTGTACAACGAACCGCAATAACCTTCTTCTTAACCTGAGCCTGCTGCTCCGGGCGTTATTGCTCTAAGGGGAGGTGCGTTTTAGTTCGTTTTTATCGCCAGAAAGAACATTGTTAAAGCCGCCAGCCTCTTAGGGTTGGTGGCTTTTTTATTGTAAAGGATCAAAAGGAGAACGAATGGCAATGAAAAAGATGAATTATCAAAAATATGCAGCATACCCTGTGGTTGACATTACCACAAGGAGCTGGCCGGACAACTCAATCACAAAAGCGCCGATTTGGTGCAGTGTTGATCTTCGTGACGGTAACCAGGCACTGCCGGTTCCGATGAGCGTGGAGGAAAAGGTTTCCATGTTTCAGCTTCTTGTCTCCGTTGGATTCAAGGAGATCGAGGTTGGTTTTCCATCAGCTTCGGCCACTGAATATTCGTTTGTCCGCAGGTTGATCAATGATAATCTGATTCCGGACGATGTTACCATCCAAGTGTTGACCCAGGCTCGGGAACATTTGATCCGAAAAACCTTTGATGCCATCAGTGGAGCGAAGCATTCCATTGTTCACCTCTACAATTCAACGTCACGGCTGCAGCGTGATGTGGTGTTTCGAAAAGACAAGGAGGAGATCAAGGCTATTGCTGTCGAGGGAACAGCGCTTGTACGCCGCCTGAAAGATATGTCAGGTAATGCAGGAATTCGTTTTGAGTACAGCCCTGAAAGTTTTACCGGTACAGAGCTGGATTATGCGCTCGAAGTCTGCCACGCCGTCATGGATACCTGGGGAGCGTCTGCTGATGAAAAAATCATCCTCAATCTGCCTTCAACGGTTGAAATGTCGCGGCCGAATATTTATGCCGACCGGATCGAGTGGTTCTGTCGCAGCATCAAGGCTAGGGATGCTGTCCTTATAAGCGTTCATGCCCATAACGATCGCGGTACAGCAGTTGCGACCGCTGAATTAGCCCTGATGGCCGGAGCTGACCGTATCGAAGGTGCCCTGTTTGGAAATGGCGAGCGTTGCGGTAACATGGATATTGTCATCATGGCGTTGAACCTCTTCAGTCAGGGGGTCGATCCTGAACTTGATTTTTCTGATTTGCCACGGGTGCGCGAGGTTTATCGACGATGCACACGCATGGATATTCATCCTCGCCATCCCTATGCGGGCGATCTGGTCTATACGGCCTTTTCCGGTTCTCATCAGGACGCCATCAGCAAAGGGATGAAAGCGCATGTTCAGTCACCTGACGGATTATGGGCTGTTCCTTATCTGCCGATCGATCCACAGGATGTTGGTTGTACCTATGAAGCGATTGTGCGCATAAACAGTCAGTCCGGCAAGGGAGGAATGGCCTATGTGCTGGAAAAGGATTTTGGTATTCAGATACCGAAATGGATGCAGCCTGATTTTGCTGATGCTGTTCAGGCAGTTGCCGACACTACAGGCGAAGAGCTTTCATCGGAGCAGATTCACGATCTGTTTCATACAGAGTATGTGAAACTCAGGGAGCCAGTTATCCTTAAAAAGTGCCATTTCAGCTGGGATGACGAGAATCCTCTTCAAAGTGATGAAGAGACGACAACGATCAATTGCGTCGTGCAGATGAAGGATAGTGAGTTTAGCTTTGAAGCCACGGGAAACGGCCCGCTCGATGCATTTGTCAAGGGATTTATCAGGGAGAGTGGCCTTGAATTCAGCGTTGATGAGTACGCTGAGCACGCTATTGGTCACAGTTCCCGGGCACTTGCCATAGCGTATATCAAGATTGGAAGCGCCGATGGACGGGTTTCTTTTGGCGCCGGCATTGATTCAAATATAAGTCTTGCTTCGATCAAAGCCACGGTCAGTGCATTGAACAGGCTTCCCTGACTCTCATTTTTTATGCGGTAACACGATTATTTCAATCTGTTACGCTTTTTTGTCCTGCCGGAACTGTTTGTTGCCTTTTTATCTTATAAATAGAAATTATTTCTGTTTAGATCATGAATGAAGCTTATGCTTTGATCAAAAAGGCAGGTCTGAAGATGACCCCGCGTCGTCGGGAGATGGTCGCCCTGTTTTTGAACTCTCCGGCTCCGCTTTCGCCCCAGGAGGTTCAGGATCAGCTGAAGCGTCTCTTCAGCCGGTGTGGACTGCCGGGAGTGTATCGCAACCTTGAAACCCTTGCTGATTGCGGGGTATTGTTCCGGGTCGTCGGTTTTGGTCGAGAGCGGAGCTATGCTCTCTGCTGCACTCCTTTCCGGGAAAAGCACCATCACCATCATATTATTTGCTCCACATGTGGAAAGGTTGGTCAGGTTGAGCTCTGCGACTATCATGAGGGGATGATTATCGGAGGTTTCCGGCTTGTGAGTCACGTTGTGCAACTGAGTGGAATCTGCCCCTCCTGCGTATCAAAGGAACAGGAGATGTTCTGTTGAAAAACATCGTTAACAGATTTGTGCCGGTTCATATGCTGCTGCTGCTGGCCCTCTTCCTGAACGGTTGCGTTCAGCAGAATGAAACCACAAAACTACAGGTTGTTGCCTCCATTGAGCCACTCTCCTACTTTGTCAAAAGGATTGGAGGCACTCATGTTGACGTATCGGTAATGGTGCCTCCGGGAGGGAATCCGCATAGTTATGAGCCAACACCCCGTCAGATGGTTCGGCTTGGCAAAGCAGCACTGTTCATCAAGGTCGGATCGGGAGTGGAGTTTGAACTGGACTGGATGCATCGTTTTTTGTCACTGAACCGCAAGTTGAAGGTCCTTAATGCTGTTGAGGGAGTTCGACTGCTTCCGATAAAGAGTGAAGAGATTCATGAAGAGAGTCATCATCACGGACGAAACGACCCGCACTACTGGCTCTCCCCATCGAACGGAATTGTTATTGCAAAAAATGTCGAACATGCCCTGATTCTGGCAGACCCGGCCCATAAGAACGACTACGTAAAAAACAGGATCCAGCTTGTGGATGAACTGCAGTCGCTCAACCGGGAAATTCAACGAAAGCTTACTGCGGTAACGAACAGGCGCTTTCTGGTATTTCATCCGGCATGGGGCTATTATGCTGCAGCTTTCGGTCTTGAACAGATTGCTGTTGAGGAGGAGGGAAAGAGCCTGACTCCCCGTCAGATGCAGCGTGTCATCAATAAAGCTAAAGAAAACCATATCAAGGTTGTGTTTGTTTCACCCCAGTTCAGTAGAGCGCAGGCTGAAACCATTGCCAGAGAAATCAGTGGTGTAACCCGCAGTGTTGATCCTCTTGCTGGCGATTATCAGGAGAATCTGCGACGTGCGACAACAACGTTCATCGAAAGCATGCAATGAAAAAGGAGCCGATTATAGAGTGTGACCGGCTTTCACTCTCCCTAGGAGGGGTGAAAGTGCTTGATAGCCTGACACTGTCGGTATATGATGGCGATTTTCTTGCTATTATCGGTCCGAATGGCGGGGGTAAAACAACATTGCTCCGGGTGATTCTCGGGTTGGAAAAATGCTCGACAGGCAGTGTCAGGGTTTTTGGCGGAGCTCCTGGAGGGTTTCCCGGCCGAGTCGGCTATGTGCCTCAGCGGCTTTTTTTTGACCGGGATTTTCCCATAAGTATTCGCGAACTTGTGCTTATGGGACGGTTGTCGAACAAAAAACTGTTTCAGCACTATAATAAGAGGGATCGCCAGATCGCTGATGAGGCAATCTGCACGGCCGGACTCGAAAAGCTGTCGGAACGCCGTATTGGCGACCTCTCCGGAGGCGAGCTGCAGAGGGCCCTTATTGCGCGGGCACTTGCCGGTGATCCCGAACTGCTCCTGCTTGATGAGCCCACGGCAAGTATCGATCCTCAGATGAAAACCACTATTTACGATCTGATGGAGCACCTGAAAGAAAAGCTCACCATTGTTCTTGTCACCCATGATACCGGAACCATAAGTCGTTACGTGACAAGAATCGCCTTTCTGAATGTAACGCTTGAGCTGTATGAGTCAGGCGTAAGTCCGAAGAGTGAGAGCCTCAGTTCGCTTTATCACTACCCTGTTAATCCTGTCGTGCATCACTCTCCGGTTTCCAGAACAATTGATCATCCTTAACAGTATGCTGCAGGAGATTCTTGCTTTTGAGTTCATGCGCAATGCGCTGCTTGCTGCGATTCTTTCCAGTGTAGCCTGCGGTATTATCGGCACCTATGTCGTGGTGAAAAAAATCGGGTTTATCAGCGGAGGTATCGCACATACTGCGTTCGGCGGCATCGGTCTTGGGTACTACCTCGGTATCAATCCGCTGCTCGGCGTGATCCCCTTCAGTCTTTTCGCCGCCGTAGCTATAGGTCTGTTGAGCAAAAAGGCCAAGGTTGCCGAAGATAGTGCCATAGGTGCATTCTGGGCTGTCGGCATGGCCATCGGGGTTATATGTATCGGTCTCAAACCTGGCTATGCTCCCGACCTTTTCAGCTATCTTTTCGGCAATATACTTACCGTTCCAACCGTCGATCTCTGGATGATCCTGTCGCTTGACCTGTTTATCATCGGGGTGGTATGGCTGCTCAACAAGGAATTTCTAGCCATTTCGTTTGATGAAGAGTACGCCACAGTTTCAGGTTTGAAAACAACAGCGCTCTACCTGCTGATGCTCTGCCTGATTGCATTGACGGTAGTGATCATGATGCGGGTCGTTGGTATCGTGATGGTGATTGCGCTTTTAACCATTCCTGCTGCAATAGCAAGGATGTTCAGTCGCAGTTTGCCCGGCATGATGGTGCTTGCAGTAGTCCTTTCCTCGCTGTTCAGTCTCTGTGGGCTCTGGTTCTCCTATCAGCTGGACATAGCTTCCGGGGCAACAATTATTATTTTTGCCGGTTTGGCTTTTGTACTGGCGCATGCCTGGCGGATGGTCAACGCTTCACTGACGGCACAATAATGACCGGGCAGGTAGCCCGACGGATAACCCCTTCTGACACACTGCCGATGATAAGATGAAAAAGTGCTCCGTGTCCATGGGACCCAAGCATGATCATATCGGCACAAATTTTTTTACTTTCGTCGATAATAGCCATAACCTCATCGTTCTGCGCTACGATGACAGCTATATCAATACCGCTCTCCTGCAACTGCTTGGCAATCGTTATAAGTTTTGCGGATTCAGGGTGATCGAAGGGCGGAGGAAGGCTTTCTTTTTTAAACAGCTCTTCCGGGGGGAGCAGGGCTTCCACATCGGGAGGAACATCCATAACAGGTGACGGTGGAGGTATTACATGAAGCAGAAAAACTTTCGCCTGAAGGGCTTTGGCAAGTTTTTCCGCTTCTGCAATAATCCGTTCAGCAAGTTCCGAAAAATCGATGGCGACAAGAAGCTTCATAACATGGTATCCTTGGCGCAGTGATATCAGCAAAACGACAGAATCTGCTCCTCTGCGATTACTTGATAAGTAAACGCGATAGGCAACAATAACCGCCTGACCTTTAGCAACGAGAGTGTCAGGCTTTTGCTTCGCACTGGCGTTGTTCCTGATATATCAGGAAAAGAGCAAAAACAACACCCGGCAGCCAGCCGAGCAGGGTAAGAAGTCCGGTGAGCATGATCGTTCCGGCTTCCTTGTTCATGATTGCAGCTGGCGGAAGAATAACGGCGAGAAGTAATCTGCGAATATCCATGTCAATCTCCTTTTTTATGAAATAATTAAAATTTAATACTTAAACTAACAACAAGCAACGCAAAAACATAATCATCAATAAGCAGGATTTTCATTACTTTTTGATTATAGTATTGCTTGCATTTGTAACCTAAATTTGTAAATTACATTCCCTTCAGAATAATCGTGAGTAAAAAACGCTCTTGATTTGTTCAACATAAACTGAAATAATTTGCCTAAGAAAGTTCATCCCGAAGTGGTTTTGGATGATGTAGAAGAGGTCATTGAAGAGCCGAATTTTAATAACTACAATACCTCCCCAGAGCCGCCAAGTCCTTACGCTGACCTTGAAAAAAAGTATCGAAAAAACCGGTTTAACAAAGGAAGAAGCAAAAATCCTTCCGATTTTTTCAGTGTGAGCGGGTCAGGCGTCCGTTCCGCGCCGAAAAGTGCTGATGGCAACAAGCTGCAGCAGAAAAGAAAACCCAAAAAAAAGACATCCTCCAAGGTATTTCGCTCCACTTCCGGCAAACGTAACGCGTAAGCAGCTCTGCTGAAACAATATTTCACATCCTTTTTCCTCAATATATCCTGAGGTGGGGGTTGTGCGTTATTATTTCAGCTTTTGAACTCTTCAAAGAAGATTCGTAGCTTTAATAAGTTGTAACTTCATCATTACATCTTATCTGCTATGCTGCTTATCAATCGTTTCATTCGTCTTATTGAAGATCATGCGGAATCCCTCTCTCTGCAATGGGTGCAGAACGTCCGCAACAATCCCCTCACTGCAGGATACAGCAAGCTCTCAAAAGATGCTCTTCACGATATTGTTTACAGCCGGTTCAGAAAACTTGGCCAGTGGATAGGGAAACAAGAGGGTCGGGATCGTGAAATCGCAGAACAGTTCTGTGACATAGGAGTTCATGGGGCAAAATCAGGTCTGAAAGTGAGTGAAATGGTCTATTCGTTCATGCTTGAGCGAGATCTCCTCTGGAGCTACCTTCTTGATGAAGGTATTGTTACCGAAGGGGTCGATTTAAACCGGGCGATCGAATTTTCCCACCAGTTGAACTACTTTTACGAAAAGGCTATTTATTTTGCCATTGTCGGTTATGAGGGTCAGCAGGTTTCCACACCTGATGTAAAGGCTCAAGGGGTTTTCGATAAAATATTTGAAGGGTTCAAGCACTGGATTGTTATTCAATAACATTGGATTTTACGATCATTTTTCCTTATGAATGGATTTTGAAATACAGGCACATCGAGGGGCAAGATCCTTCTTCCCTGAAAATACTCTTCAGGCATTCTGCAAGGCTGCAGATCTTGGCGTCAGGGTAGTGGAGCTAGATCTTGTGGTTTCGAAGGATCACAACATTGTTGTTTCGCATGATCCCTGGCTTGCCGCCCCCCTTTGTTCTGATCCCCTTGGTCATCCCTTGAGCCCCGAAGATCGGCTTCATTATCGTATGTACGATATGACATATAGCGATATCGCTCAATATGGTTGCGGGTTACCGCATCCATCATTTCCTCTTCAGCAGCCTATAGCATCAAGCAAACCTCTTCTTTCTTCTCTCTTTACAGAAGTGGATGCCTATATGGCATCGGAGGGGATGAAGTGGCAGTTGATCTATAATCTTGAAATAAAGTCTTGGCCTGACAAGGATTGGATTTTTCATCCAGCGCCGGACCTTTATGCCGCACTTGTTCTTCGAATGGTCGAGAATGCAGGGTTATCGGATCGTGTAAGGATACAGTCCTTCGATTACCGTGTGGTTAGGGAGGCATGGAAATTGAACTCTCAGCTCTGTTATGGGCTGCTGATCGACGACATGGAAAATATGGAAAGGTTTCTTCCTGCGCTCGGCTTTAAACCTCGATATGTAAATCCCCATGTTTCTCTTGTTGATGATAAGCTGACTGAATATCTCCATGCACAGGATATCAGGATGATACCCTGGACGGTGAACAGGAAGGAAGAGATGCTGGCTATGAAGCATATTGGTGCGACAGGGATTATCACTGATTTTCCGGAGCTTGCTCTTGCCCTTTTCGATGTGCAGGAAGAACCTTCAGTATAGAGGTGAGGGCAATAAAAAGTTTGCTTGGCTATGGTTATCGGGAAGCGGATATGGCTCTCAATGTCTGCAGGAGAGTGTTCACTTTAGCAGTAATCGAGTCAGGAGTTCTGGCTTCTTTTTTCCCTGTCGGACTGTAGAGGATTTTGTCCAGTGAGTCAAGAACCGCCGGAAGTTCCGATTGAATCTCATCAGATAGCCCGATGTTCTGCAGAGCATTTTTCAGTTCCACTCTTGTCAGTCCTCCGGGGCTGTTAATCCCTGCTTTTTCCAGCCAACCGAAAAGTTTCTGCTTAAGGTTTGCTGCAGAGGTGTCGGTATCAGCTTGAACCTTTGACTTTGCATGATTCAGCTGTTTTCTCTTTGCCATGATTGCAGCTGCTCGGATTATCAGAAAGAGTAAGGCGATGGCTGTAACAATAAGCAGAGGGGATTGAACGCCGCTTTTTTCTGTGACAGTGATGGGAGGCTCTACACCGCTTGTTGATGTACCTTGTGACGTTGCTACTGTTATGGAGAGGGCTTTTGAAAAAAGAGTGCTGAACTGTTTTGTTTCGGGATTGAATGCAGCCATACGCAGAGCAGGAATCTTGTATTCACCCCCGGATTGTGGCCAGGCGACAATTGATGCTGATATGGTACCGCTCGTCGGTAGTGAGTTTGTTTTTAACGTTGTTGTTATTTCAGGAGGATTCTGTCGAAAGCTCGCAGGAAGGGTTATATCCGGCAGTTTAAGGGTAAGCAGGTTTCCTGTGCCAGAGAGCATGAGCTTCAGGGATAATGGTTCGCCAGCCCTGATGCTCTGTTTATCTGAAGAGAGTTCAAGCTGAAAGGTTCCGACGGCACCGGTGAATTCTGCCGGCACTGGTTCAGGAAGGGCACGAGCGGAAATAATAACGTCAGGAGCTGTAATCCGTAAACGGGTTTCGGCTCTCTCCTGTCCACCAGAAGCAGTCTTTTCCTCTGGCAGGTTGCATAAAAAACTGTATCCGGAAACAGTGATTTTTCCACATTGGAGAGGCATCAGCCGGAATTGCTTGACAACAGCGTTTCTGAACGGTTCACCATGAACTGATGTCTGTGTGCTTTTTATATAGCGTTCAGGAGCGGTTTCCTTTGCCCATAAACCCCGGAGCAGCGGGGCCGTTTCATTGGATATTTTCGGCGCAGCATCTTTGAAATAGAGTGTATAGGTCAGGAGAATTTCCTGTCCGACATAAGGGAGGCTGTTATTGATTGATGCAGTAAGGAAGGGTTTGTTCCCTCGATCTACTTGTGCTCCGACGATTGACGGAGCACAGGTACATGCTATGACGAGCATGAAAACAGCTCGGTACAGGGGACGAAAAACACCTCTCTTCATAGGGCTTATTTCATAAGTTCCATGGATCGAACCGCAGCGGCAGCAACGGTTTCGACCAGAATCTGTCTGATATTTTTTTCGTCAAGGACCTTCAAACCTGCTTCTGTAGTTCCCCCCGGTGTTGTGACTTCCCGTATAAGTACTTCTGGGCTTTTCTCTCCAGTGAGCACCATTTTCGCTGCTCCGAGCATTGTCTGAGCACTAAAAAGCAGGGCTTCATCGTGTGTAAGACCGCACTGAACTCCGCCTTGGGCAAGGGAGTCAAGGATATGGAACATATAGGCCGGTCCGCTGCCGGAGAGTGCAGTTGCTGCGTCCATCTGCGATTCATTGAGAATAGCCACCCGGCCGATTGAGCTGAACAGATCACAGGCAAGGGTGATATCATCGTCCGAAGCCATTTTCCCTTTGCTGACAGCGGTCATTCCTTCGCCAACGAATGCGGGGGTATTAGGCATGACCCGGATAACTTTAAGGGTATCTATGGAGTTATGTTGGATGAACTCTGAAGAAATTCCTGCTGCCACGCTTATCAGCAGGTGATCAGCACTGAGAGCGGGTTTCAGTTCAGCAAGCACCTCTGCGATCTGGTAAGGTTTGACGGCAAGGATGATAACCTTTGACGTATGGGCAAGCTCTTCAATAGAGAGACAGGGATGAACGGGGTATTCGGCAGCAACGGAAGCGAGAGCAGCAGGCTCTTTGTCAAACCCTGAAATGATTGTATTTTTCTTTCCGCTAAGGCCCGCAATAAGTGCCCGGGCAATTCTTCCTGTTCCAATAAAGCCGATATGAAGATGATTCATTGAATACCGTATTTTTATAATGAGTAACCTGTATTGAAATTTACGTTTTTTCTGCTGGTTTTCCATCAGCTGAGTGGGGGGAGACTCCTCACTCTATTTGTAGCGAACCTTGCAGTAAAGGATGATCATGAGCAGAACCAGTGTGATGCTGTTAGCTGTAATAATAGGCAGATCGTTTTTTACAATACCATACAGAAGCCAGAGAACAATCCCGAGATTCATGGCAAAAGCCCAGAGAAGACTGATGTCGCGAGTTTGCCTGGTTCTGAAAATTCTAACAGCCTGAGGTAGAAACGCAAGAGTCGTAATGATTCCTGCAGCATAGCCCAGGTATTCTGTATGAAGCGTCATGATCGGGTTGTTGACTCATTTTTGGCAGAAAACCAAAAAGGCGGGGATCGTCCCGCCTTTCAGTCTTTATTGCTCAAGTGATTACTTGCCCTGCTGGACCATATAGGCCACTGCATCTACAACCTGTGCATCAGTGAGATTCGGATGACCACCTTTTGCCATCATCATTCCTACTTTACCCTTGAATCCTTTGATTGAATTGCTGTTCAATACAGCAATACCCTGTTTGATACGTGGAGCCCATGCAGCCTTGTCACCTAATTTCGGTGCACCCATAACGCCGTCTTTGTGACAGGCTGCGCAGTTAGTGTCATAAATAGCTTTACCTGCTTTGGCATCACTGGCAGCCTTGGCATCGGCAGAGGTCATGGAACAAACAAAGAGTGCACACAGTGCAGCTGACAGAAAACGAGTCATGGAAAATCCTCCCTTATAATGGTTGTGGGTTTGTGGAAACGGGTGTTGTGTTGAACGTCAAAAACCTTGATTCTAACATTTTAACTCGATCTATCCAAATCATACAGGCAAGAGTGCCGCACGTTCATGGATACCGGTCTTATGGAAGTGGTGCGCTTCAAGGGTTAAAAAGCGAAGGGAACAGCATAACAAAGTTCCCTTCGCTAAAATATTACTTCAGTTATTTCGACTTATCGACCATGAAGGCTACCGCATTGGTTATCGCTTCGTCAGTCAAAGAGGCGTTGCCTCCCTTTGGCGGCATAGCGCCAACCTTACCCTGGAATCCTGTGATTGATTTTTTAGCCATTGTTTCGACACCCTGAGGAATACGTGCGCTCCAGGCAGCCTTGTCGCCTGGTTTCGGGGCTCCCATCATGCCAGCCTCATGACAAGCGGCACAGTTTGTATCATACACAGCTTTACCAGCAGCAAGTTTGGGATCAGCAGGAGCTTTTTCCGCAACGGGTGCAGCAGCTGGAGCGGCGGGTGCGGTAGCTGCTGGAGCCGCAGCTTCTTTTTTCTCCTCTGGAAATTTAAGGCTTGCAGGAGGTTTTTCAAGTCCGCATGCGCCAAGAAAAACAAGGCCAAGGGTCAAACAAGGCAGGAAAGGTTTCATGTTCATATTCTTGATACTGGTTTAGTTGTTGTACCGGGTGTGGTTTGGAAATATATAACCGACAGTTTAAAAATTATTCAGCGTATGGCAAAATGGTTTTTTCCATGGGCGTCTTTTCCAGCTGTTGTTGCAAGTCATGTCGGGAAAGGCTGTACAGATGCGTGTAAATGAGATTAAAAAACAGTACGGCAGTTTTAGCGCTCGGAGCATCAAAGCCTCTTGCTATCGATTTTTTCATGGTAAATATCTGCCGGGTAAGAGCTGAGTAACTTTCGATAAAAGCATCAAGCGGAATATTTTTTGGAGTGTAGAGCATCTCCTGTCCGAATGTGTAACGGTATGCAGTGATATCGAGGGGATCAAACAGCAGTCGCCCCTCCTCCCTGAGCCGTTCGAAAACCCTTGTTCCGGGAATTGGCCGAAGGATATTGATTCCGGGAACATCAAGCCGGGTATCGCTGATAAAATCAAGGATTGCCGCAGGAGTCTCAAGTGTATCGCCATCGAGCCCGTATATAAAACTGCCATAGAGGCTTATACCCGCATCTCTAATGGCTTTAATTGCCGCAGAGAGCTCGCCGGATTTGTTCTGGTTTTTTTTGTGAGCGCTCCTGCTGGTTGCTTCAATACTTTCAATACCGACCAGTAAGGCCTGGCATCCCGATTGTGCGAAGGTTCCGAGCAGTTCATGCTGCTGGCCAAGAGTCGTGGTGGCCTGGCCGAACCAGCGGATTTTCAGGGGTGTTAGCTGCCGGAACAGTTCAAGGGCATAGGCCGGGTCGGCGTTGATAGAGTCGTCAACAAAAAAGAATATTCTGTGGTCATCCTCTTTGAATCGGGTGACTTCAGCGACGATGTCGGAAATTGCCCGTCTTCGGAGGGTATGGCCGTTGAGCACATGGACATTACAGAAGTCACAGCTATGCTGACATCCCCTTCCGGTCTGGATAAGATTGGTGGTAAAGTATCGGTTTTTAATCAGTGAAGCTTTCATGACCGGTCTTGAGAGCGCCAGGTCAGGATAACTATCGGATTGATAACGTGTTTTGAGGCTGCCGGTTGTAAGATCGGTGAGCACCTCTTTCCAAAGGTCATCTGCCTCTCCAAGTACCAGAACATCCGCATGAGGTCTGCACGATTCCTCGAAAAGCGTTACATGCGCACCTCCCAGGACGACAGATATCCCTCGTGACCGGAGGGTATCGGCAAGTGCAAAGGCCTTTTTGGCCATTCCGGTCTGTACGCTGATGCCCACCAGATCCCATCGTTCATGAAAAGGGAACTCTTCGAACCGCATGTCGCATATCGACTGCTCAACGCCCTCAACCTCAATAGAACTGAGAATCATGAGTGAGAGCGGAGGAATAGCAAACTGGCTTTGCTTGATGATGGTTCTAAGCGAACGGTTGAACCAGGAAAAAATGGAGGTAGTATCCTTTTCGCTGTAGAGCGACCGGGCTCCGTCAACACCGCTTTCAGATGGTAGAAAAACCAGCAGGACTTTTTTTGAAGAATGCATTCTCTACCAGTCCCTGTTGTTACTGCTGCTTTTTGCCGCTGTTGATTTGTTTTGAGGCAGCAGCCTCATCAATGCGGATTCATCCTGTTGCGTATGCTCAAGCAAACGTTGAGTCATATCCTGACTGATGCCGGATTTTTTCTGCGTATTGCTGTTGTTTTCTTTGCTTGATGAAGAGGAACGTTTTGGTGGATCGAGTTCAAGAAGATAACGTCTGACAATTTCATAATTTATTTTTGCATCACCATCATTCGGGTTGTTCAGTAGAACTGATTTGAGTCGATCGAGTGAATTCCGGAACAACACTGTTTTACTGGACTTCACGGTGGTTCCGATGGCGCTCATGGCTAGTGCATTGCCTTCGTTGAAGTGTGCTTGAAACTCTATGTCATGATAGTTGCCTGCCGTTTTTGGCTTGCGTGCAAACATGGCTGTGGCTTCAGCATATTTTCCTTGCATATAAAGGGTACAGGCAAGATTGAAGGTGGCAGATGTTTTTTTCCCACCTTCGGGGAGGGTGCTCAAAAGTTGTCGGAATGTACTTTCTGAGTGGCTATAGTCCCGTTTTTCATAGAGGGTATTGGCTCGCAACTGAAGACGATAGTCCTGCAGCATCTCCTGCATGGAAGAAACCAGGGTGACAACAAGCAGGAGTGCGGGAAGTATGATCATGTTGAGAGCGCTTTTTACAAAGATAGGAACCTGAACTCAAAGTCAGAAAGAGAAAAGAGGATGCTGTCGAAAGTGATCAGGGTGCATAAAAAAACCGCCCCGAAGGGCGGTGTTTTTATGTGGAAGCTCTTTCCGCCTTCAGTTTCCAAGAAATGCTTTCTGTACGGCGCTGACTCCGACTCCAATTTCAAAATCATAGTTGATCTCTTTCAAAGCCCTTTCCAGACCTCCGATCACCGTCAGCATGTCAAGTTCATCGTAGTACCCGAGGTGGGCAATACGGAAAATCTTGTCTTTATACTCATCCTGACCGGCGGCAACCGTGATGCCGTTGTTGATCTTCAGTGCTTTATTGAATGCTGACCATTTAACACCTTCGGGCAGCCAGACCGGAGTAACGGCAAATGAAGGGGAGTTGCTGAACAGCTTCATTCCAAGAGCATTACATCCTTGGCGGCAGGCATTAGCCAGGCTTTCATGACGTTTCCATAT
>CAIVCU010000151.1 GCA_903904495.1 uncultured Chlorobiaceae bacterium | reverse complement strand
CAGCAACGGCAAAATCAGGGTAAGCAGAACAAAGCGACTGAGCAGCGACAGATGCAGAGGCAACAGAACAACGCGCCGCAGCAGCGACAGAATCAGGGTCAGCAGAACAACTCACCGCAGCAGCGACAGATGCAGAGACAACAGAACAACGCGCCGCAGCAGCGACAGAATCAGGGTCAGCAGAACAATGGTGCTGAAAACAGAAAAGGCCCTGATCAGTCCAACAAGGAGGATAGAGGGAAAAAGAACTGAATGAATCGTTGTTAAACGGTTTCCGCTGATCCGGAGGAAGATGAGCCCCGATAATTATTTGATGCCATGATGCATACAATGACCGGAATCAGCGGATTAATTTTATTTCCAACAAGAAGAAACAAAAACATCACCATAAAGAGGGAGCAATAGATCAGACAATGAAACAAACTTTCAGTTGGAGAATTTTTATAAGCTTCGGGCTTTGTCTGTCATTTGTCATCCTGCTCGTTTCAGGAGTACTCCTCTATATTTTCCCAGGAAGCAGAGGAAACAGCGGGTTTGTCTGGGAAATGTTCGGCCTGACAAAACCGGCCTGGCAAAACCAGCACATTATTTTTGGATTTGCCTTTTCCATCCTCGGTCTGTTCCACCTGTTAGTGATAAACTGGAAAGCATTCTTCTCATACCTGAAAACCAAAACAACAGCAGGACTCAACCAACCTGGAGAACTGCTACTAATAGCACTTCTTTGTCTGTTCATCGGTTTTGGAACATACTTTAAACTTCAGCCTTTTTCGGGAATCCTGGAGTTGGGTAAAAGCATTGCAAAATCCTTTGACGGAAACAACGCACAAGCGCCAAAAGGTATGCAGGGAGCTGGAAGAAGAGAGTGATCGTGTAATATTTATTTTGACTTTAGTAAAGCCACAATGCACCAGAAAGGATGTAATACTTTACATAAAATGTATCCGCTACTGGTGATGGCGATGTTATTTTTCGTCACCTCCTCATCGCTCCAAGCTGAAGAGAGTGTGAGCTGGGAACAGTGCGTCAGTGAGGCGGTAAAGGCGCATCCCGACCTCTATTCGGCTCTTGCTCTTGTACAGCAGGCCGAAGCCGATAAACGCATCACCCAGGGAGCGTTACTGCCTCAACTCAGTTTTGGCGTAAACTCTGCAGAGAACGGGAGCATAGGAAATGGAGCTGGATCATCTTCAGCCCTCTCCTATTCGTTGTCGGCTCAACAGCTGCTCTATGACGGGTGCAAAACCTCAAACCAGATTGCCAGCAATGCCGAAGCAATCAAGGCCGCCCAGTTCAACTATAACGCTGTTTCAGCCAATCTCCGTTTTGCCCTCCGTTCAGCATTCACCCAACTGCTCAAGGCACAGGATCTTGTCGGCCTTACGGTTGAGATTGCCGAAAGGCGAAAGAATAATGTCCGCCTGATCAGTTTGCGTTACCAGGGCGGACGTGAACACATCGGTTCACTCCGACAGGCTGAGGCCGACCTGGCGCAGGCGCAGTTTGAAGTCTCCCAGGCCCGGCGCGGCCTTGTGCTTGCCCAGACCAACCTTGCCTCAGCACTTGGCCGCGATATGCATCAGCCGATCAGGGTTCAGAGTGCGTTCAAGGCGAGCGACTTGACTGATGCAAAACCAAATCTTGCTGAGCTCGCAAAAAATCATCCGCTCTTTCAGCAGCTTGACACCAGAAGCAAAGCGGCACGTTTCGATCTTGAGGTTTCCAGAAGCGCCTTTTCACCCCAAATCTCCCTGACCTCATCGGTCGGGAGAGGTGCTTTTGACCGCCTGCCGACCGACGCTGTTGACTGGAGTGCAGGGGTTACGGTTTCCGTGCCCATTTATGAAGGCGGAAGCGCCCGGGCAAGGGTTGCCAAAGCCAGGGCTTATCTGAGCCAGCAGAATGCTCAGGAAAAGAGCGGCTACCTCGTGCTCTACAACGCGCTCGAACAAAGCTGGAAAAGTTTTCAGGATGCCCGTCAGCTGGTTCTTGTACAGACAAAACAGCTTGAGGCAGCCGCCGAGCGCTCTAAAATTTCCAATGCTCAATACTCGAATGGTCTTGTGACCTTCAACGACTGGGTGATTATTGAAAACAATCTTGTCAATGCGAAAAAGAATCTACTCAATGCCGAGGCGGATATGCTGATTGCCGAGGCTCAATGGATCCAGTCAAAAGGAGGAGCACTTGAAGGTCAGCAGGAATAAACTGGTATGGGGCATTACAATAGCAGTAGCAGTTCTTGGAGTTGGAGGATTCTTTCTCTTCAAGGGAACCCGCCAAACGGAAAAGCGTTTTGATGAAATCCATCCGTCAAGGGGAACCATTCGGTTAGTCATCTCGACGACCGGTGCGGTTGAGCCGCAGAACCGCGTTAAGATCCAGTCATCGGTCGGAGGAAGAATCGAGGAGATTCTTGTTGCTGAAGGCAGGCTGGTGAAGAAAGGTGCGGTGCTTGCCATGCTCAGTTCGACCGAGCGTGCAGCGCTGCTTGATGCCGCAAAGCTGCAAGGCAAAAGTGAAGAGAGCTACTGGAACAATGTCTATAAAAAAACCACCGTCCTTGCGCCTATGGACGGGCAGGTTATTGTGCGCAGTGTCGACCCTGGCCAGACGGTAACAACGAGTGATTCGCTGTTCGTGCTGTCGGATCATCTTATTGTCAAGGCATTTGTTGACGAAACCGATATCGGACGGGTGAAAATAGGGCAGAAGGCGTTGATCGGACTTGATGCCTATCCGGACATCAGGGTGAACGGTGCTGTTGAGCATATCTACTATGAATCACATCTGCAGAATAATGTGAACATCTATAATGTCGATATTATTCCTGACCGCATTCCCGATGTGTTCCGTTCAGGCATGAGTGCCAATATCAAAATCATTGTGCAGGAAAAGAACGGGGCGCTTCTGTTGCCGATCAGTGCTGTTCAGAATAGAAACGGCAAAACTTTTGTGCGCCAGAAAAGTGCCGATACTGATAAAGGGAGGCGCTACAAAAAGGTGGAGACCGGATTGCAGGATGGCAGCAATATTGAGATCCTTTCAGGTTTAACAGACAACTCCGTTGTCCTGATACCCGATACCACCTTTGTGCTGCCGAAAAACAAAGCTGGCGGCAATCCCTTTTCGCCCCAACAGCGCAGATCGAAACCATGAAAAGCATGCTTGAGCTTGTCGATGTTCACCGGACATACCTGATCGGTGAAAGCACGGTTAATGCGTTGCGCGGTGTTTCCCTGACCATAGAACAGGGCGAATTTGTTGCTATCATGGGTGCCTCTGGGTCAGGAAAATCCTCACTGTTGCAGATTCTCGGTCTTCTGGACAACCCCGACAAGGGCGAGTATCGGATTTTCGGCAATAATGTCAACACGATGTCGGAGGATGAGCAGGCGGGGGTGCGCAATAATGTTGCAGGGTTTGTCTTTCAGCAGTTTCATCTGCTTAAAAGGATGGACATTGTCGATAATGTCCGCCTTCCCTATATCTACAGTGGGATCAAGGGGGATTTTCGTCAGGCGGCTATTGAACGGCTCAAGATGGTTGGCCTTGACCACAGGATTGATCACACCCCTAATCAGCTTTCAGGAGGCGAACAGCAGCGTGTTGCCATAGCAAGGGCACTGGTTCGTGATCCATTGATCATTTTTGCCGATGAACCGACAGGCAATCTTGATACGAAGAATTCCGCTGAGATCATGAAGATCCTGCAAGGTCTTCATGCGGAGGGTAAAACCATCATCATGGTCACGCATGAAAACGATATCGCCGCGTATGCCGACCGGATCATTACCATGAGGGATGGTGTCATTGTCAGTGATGAGCGCAAACCGGGAACGGAGCCTTCTGTTGCTACTGCAGGAGAGAGCGGGTTTGACATCCATGGTTCCACAAAAGGGTCGCTTTTGCAGGATGGCCGGTTTATCGGATTTATCGCACAGGCTTTTCAGTCAATTCTGGCCAACAAGATGCGTTCTTTTCTCTCCGTACTGGGAATTCTTGTCGGCGTTGCATCAGTCAT
>CAIVCU010000150.1 GCA_903904495.1 uncultured Chlorobiaceae bacterium | reverse complement strand
TCTTTGTCAAAGAGGGGGACTGAATAATTACGCTTCGATGGTCATTTGATGACGGATGGTTATAGTCTTTACCGCGCCTATCTTAAACGCTTGCGGTGCTGGGCGCACCTGCTTCGCAAAGCCAAAGGCTTATCTGACAGTTACACAACATCATCTCAAAGCTATGGCAAGCAGGTGCTGGATATTCTGAACGGCTTGATAGACGCGGTTTACCAAGCCCGTGAAGGCCCTGATCTCGGAACGATTTCTATTTCAGCCCACCATCAAGAGACACTGAAAAACTTGAGAAAAGTGTGTGAGGCAATGACCGCATCTTCCCATAAAAAAACCAGGGAGTTGGGCGTGGAGTTCCTGAATGACTGGGAGGCTATTTTTCGCGTGCTTGAATATCCGGCATGGCCATTGACCAACAATGAAGCGGAGCGTGCATTACGTCATTGGGTCATTATGCGGAAAATCACTCAAGGGACAAACTCTGAACAAGGGAGCCGCGCATTGGCATTGTTTGCCAGCGTTTTTGTGACCTGTCGATTAAGAAATGGCTCGCCATTATTGTATATTCGGGATGTCATCAAATTGCGCCGACAAGGACATGATACCCCAAAATTACCGCAGATACCCGAACTGGCTGCCGTTTAATCTAGGGGTCTGAACGGTTACATCGAAGCTGGTCAACGCATCAAAAAGATTAACAAAAATCTCTTTAGACCGGCAACCAATAAAAAACAATGCCGTCGATGAGGTGATAAAAACCCAAAGCCATAGCCGTTTTCCTGCTTCATTGTGGGGCGTCTCATCGGCATGCATAATAGATTCGCTACACAGGTCTTCAATTAACTGAGCCTCTACCGGCTCTAAAGCGCGAGCCGCTTCCATCATGCAGTTTTGTAGCGTACCCGTGCTCAGACTCAGCCCGAACACATCCCATAAGAATTGCTTTACTTTACGGCGGGTGACACGCATATCCATAGATAAGTATACAATCAGTGCTGCTAAATCGGGGCCTACCAGCCGCCATTCAGTCATGCCCACCTTTTTCCAATCCGAGTTGTCAGCAGGGGCTCGCCAAGGTTCTGTGCGATTTTCAAGGCCGCATTTTGGACACAGCCCCATATAATAGAGATTCAAGGTGTTAGTCAACCGCACACCAGGGGCGTCAGTACTGCCAAATTCAATATTAACCGTGTGAAATCCGGTGTAGGCTTTTTCAACTGACGTGAGATCTTCATTACAGGCACTACAGCAGCCACAAAGATGAGGCATCGTGTCGGTAACGGCTAGCTGTTGTGTGCGGCCAAAGCCTTGTGAACCCAACTGACGACCAGGTTTGCGTGGTTTTGGCGGCTCTGGTGTTTCATTTGATATTGGACTGACGGCTTCATCTGTATCAGTAATGTCCGACGGATTTTCCTTGTTGAGGCCTGTTTTTGACTGAAGCGCTTCTTTTTCATCAAAAGCCGATTCATCATCTTCCTCTTTCTCGTCGGCAATGCCTTTATCCCAAGGCGCAAGGCTACCCGATGGTCTTGAGCTATTTGTCGGATTTTGATTGAGACGCTCCAGTACTTCCTTCAGGTCGCTAACCAATTTAATGCTCAGTCCTGCCAATGCATCAGGATCTTGCTCCCGAAGACGGGAGATGAAATCCGCATCAATTTGAAGTAGCTCATGCTCTTTGAGAATCATTGGCGTGCCGTATGACCTATGTGATTAGTTGCGCATAATAAAGCATCTATAGCTTTTCAGAAATTAAATTTTCATTTTTCAACACTACAAACCAAAAAAGTCAGTGCTGTTCTGCACAGTACTTGGAAATTATTTATCTGAAAGTCTGTATATGATTTTTAAGTCAATAGTTTTTTAATTTTGGGTTAGGGGGGTGAACGGTTGCCCCATACCTGACCGAATCGAGTTCGGCCTTTTCCTATCTCGCTCACCACCACGCTTCTTAAACGTAGCATCAGTAGGTGGTTTGAAGCCTCCGCCTGTACGGCGACTCCGAGGGACCTACCCTCATCTCTTGTGCAGCATAGCTGCACGGGGGAGTTCCACCCCCTATGTGCCTTCGTGGCACACT
>CAIVCU010000149.1 GCA_903904495.1 uncultured Chlorobiaceae bacterium | reverse complement strand
GAAGATCATTGAGAAAATCAATATCCGCCATGCTGTTGACTCGAGCAGATACAAACTCGGAACGAATGGCATCAAGAGGTTTTTCCGGTTTAAGCCTCTGCACTGCCTCTTGTAAAGCAGCCTCAAATTCTGTGAGCGGAGTATGCAGTTCAGTTTCAACTTTAGGGACAGTGTCGCCCCCGACGGCAAGGCCTGCAATTGAAAGACGAGAGGATACCCTGCGCTTATAACTGATTGGATTGAAGGGTAATGAATCATGGGAGGAGAGAGTACCGTCCGCCTGATGTTTACGACTCTCAATAACATGCTTCAGAGGAAGATGCCCTTTATCACCTTTGACAAGATGAAAATCGTTATACTTTTTTACGATCGCAAAACCGACAGGAACCTCATGCACTGGATCCTCAGTCAGGGAGACTCTGATCGTATCGCCAAGCCCGTCTTCAAGAAGAGCGCCAATGCCCATAGCTGATTTAACACGACCTTCATCACCATCTCCAGCCTCGGTTACCCCAAGATGAAGAGGATATGCGTGAACAAGCTCCGCATCAGCCTTCTGAACGAGAAGCCGGTAGGCCTGAATCATCACGCGGACATTCGACGATTTCATGGAAAAAAGAATATCGTAATAGCCAACACCCTCACAGATCCTGGCAAACTCTAGTGCAGCTTCAACCATTCCTTCAGGAGAATTCCCATAACGGCTGACTGTTCTGTCTGACAAAGATCCATGATTGGTGCCTATCCTCATCGACACACCATTTTTGCGGGCTTTTTCAACCAGCGGCAGAAACTCAAGGCTGACATGCTCAAGCTCCTGCAGATATTCAGCTTCGGTATATTCACTGGTTGAAAACTTCTGCCGGGCTGCATAATTACCGGGATTGATGCGAATATTTTCAACAAATTCAACAGCCTTAAGTGCCGCCCTTACAGAAAAATGAATATCGGCAACAAGCGGTGTATCAATGCCATCACTACGGAGCTGGTCCCGTATATTCCTGAGATTTTCAGCATCCTTCTCAGTTGGAACAGTCAGGCGGATAATTTCACACCCTGCTTCATACAGCCTCCTGCACTGCTCAACGGTTGCGGCAGTATCCATAGTGTGCGTATTGGTCATGGACTCTACCCTTATCGGCTGATACCCCCCTAACAGAATGGATCCAAATGAAACTTCACGGGTTAAACGACGACGGTACTGATACATTGAATTGTATAACTGTTGAATAAAAAACTAATGCGATCGGATAATAAACAGGGTTTCTCCAGGTTTTCTATAATTGTATTTTTCCCTGGCAGCTTTTTCTATACTGTCAGGTTCGCGGGCATGCTGAATACGCAGCTCATTATCAAGAATCCTCTGTTGCTCTACCTTCTGCTGCTCAAGAAGCATGCGATGCTCGGCTTCCATACGGACTCTTTGCACGACTCCATAATCGTCGAAAAATATCCAGAGTATGAACAGAGCAAATGCAACCCGAAAAAAAAACTTTTTCGGATTGCAACGTATATACTCCCAGATTCTATCGAAAAAATTTTTCACGCCTCATAACGCTTTGGGTTGCCAAGTGCTGCCGATGGTACAGCAGATGCTGCGCAACGAGAGAAACCCTTTATAAAAAGGGTTCCCTGAAGACTTGATTATACCCGGAATGTGTTTTTGCCGGGGTATCGGGCCTGATCACCAAGCTCCTGCTCAATACGAAGCAATTCGTTATACTTTGCCATACGGTCCGAACGCGATAGACTGCCTGTCTTGATTTGTCCGGCATTGGTTGCTACCGCAATCTGCGCAATGGTGCTGTCCTCGGTTTCACCGCTGCGATGACTGATGACAGAGGTGTATCCATTGGATTTTGCAAGATTGATTGCCTGAAGTGTTTCGGTCAATGTACCGATCTGGTTGACCTTGATAAGACTGGAATTGGCAACGCCTCGTTCAATACCTTCAGATAAACGTTTGCTGTTGGTTACAAACAGGTCATCGCCAACGAGCTGGACCCTTGAACCAATCTTGTCAGTCAAAATTTTCCAGCCTTCCCAGTCATCTTCAGCCATACCATCTTCGATTGAGATAATCGGGTAGTCGTTGGCCCATTTTTCCCAGTATTCAGCCATCTGCAGAGAGGTGAGCTCCTGTTTAGATGACTTCTTGAAGACATATTTTTTCTTTTGTCCATCGTAAAATTCAGAGCTCGCCGGATCAAGGGCAATCATGACCTGTGCACTACCAAGGCCCCCTTTATTGGTAGGAGAACCGACGTTATAGCTGGCTTTGCCGATTGCCTCGATAACGAGTTCAATTGCCTCTTCGTTTGAACGAAGGTTAGGTGCAAAACCGCCTTCATCACCTACAGATGTGCTCAACCCTTTGCTTTTCAGTAAAGCCTTTAGTGCATGAAAAATTTCGGCTCCGGCACGCAATGCATCAGAATAGGAGCTGAACCCTGCAGGCATGATCATGAATTCCTGAAAATCAACAGTATTATCGGCATGAGCACCACCGTTCAGGACGTTCATCATCGGCACAGGAAGGGTGTTCGCCATAGTTCCGCCTATATATCGGAAAAGAGAGAGCCCGGTGTATTCAGCACCAGCCTTTGCACATGCCAGCGAAACACCAAGAATGGCATTTGCGCCAAGCCGCGATTTGTTGGGTGTTCCATCCAGCGCAATCAACGCCTCGTCGATCTCCTGCTGTTCTGTCACCAGCATCCCGTTCAGCGCATCGTTGATAACGGTGTTGACATTTTCAACAGCCTTGAGTACACCCTTACCAAGATAGACGCCTGCATCTTCATCCCTGAGCTCAGAAGCTTCATGGATACCCGTCGATGCACCGCTTGGCACTGCGGCACGACCGAAAGAGCTTTCAGAGTATACATCAACTTCTACTGTTGGATTTCCCCTTGAATCAAGAATCTGGCGGGCAAGAATCTTAGTGATAATAGGCATAACCAAATATATTTATAGTTGTTACATGCTTTTTTCGCGAAAAGGAACCGATGAGCATTTTCTGCTTTACGATAACTTGAAAATATATCTTTTTTTCCAATGCATTTCATTGTTGATACAACAGCAAATAAGACTTTTTTTTGTTAATTACATATCAAGTTGTATTCGTTCAACGAAATCAACAGCCTTGTTCATTGTATTCAGCTACCTGCAAGACCATTATTAATTCAACAAAGGAGTCCTGCTATGCAAGCCGTCCTACCGGATCAATTGCGAAACATTGTCATTACTGGTCATGCCGGAAGTGGCAAAACAATGCTCACAGAATCTCTTGCCTTGACAATGGGCGTCATAAACCGACTCGGCAGTATTGAAGAAGGAAACACCATTTCCGATTACTCTGCAGATGAGATTCAAAGAAAGCACAGTCTCAACACCAGCCTTATCAACGGTTTCTGGAACGACAACAAAATAAATATTATTGATACCCCTGGTCTGCTTGACTTTCATGGAGATGTCAAATCAGCCATGCGGGTTGCCGATACCGTTCTAATTACCGTAAATTCAGCATCAGGAGTCGAGGTTGGAACTGATACAATTTGGGAGTATACCAAGGAGTATTATAAACCAACGATGTTTATTTTAACCAAACTTGATGCAGACCGAACCAACTTCAATGCAACTGTTCAGGGCCTCAGGGATCATTTTGGTAATCTTGTAACTCCAATTCAGTTTCCCGCTGAGGAGGGTATCGGACACCATACCCTTATTGATGTCCTTCTGATGAAACAGCTTACCTTCAGCCCCGACAAAACCGGAGGTATGACAATCTCCGATATCCCCGATCTCCATTTAAAACAGGCAGAGGAGTTGCATCAGCAGCTTGTTGAGGCGATTGCCGAAACGGATGAGGAGTTGATGAACAAGTTTTTTGAAGTTGGAAACCTAACTGAAGAAGAATTGAGGGATGGCATTAAGTCCGCACTTGTAAGCAGAACTTTTTTCCCTGTTTTCTGTACATCACCCCTCCACCTCATAGGATCAGAACGGCTGCTGAACGCAATCGTAAACCTCTGTCCCTCACCGATTGAACGCGGACCGGAACATTCTATTTCCACTGTTGATGGATCGAAAAACCTGATTCAGCCAAATCCTGAAGGACCAACCGTAGCTTTTATTTTCAAAACAATGTCAGAACCCCGAGTCGGTGAAATTTCCTACCTCAGGGTTTACTCAGGCCATCTTGAAACAGGTCATGAATTGATTGATGTCCAGACAGGTCAGCTTGAAAAGCCAGGTCAGGTCTACACCATAATCGGCCAGAAAAAAACTCCGGTTGACAAACTGCTCGCGGGGGATATCGGTATGGTCGTCAAGCTTAAGGATGCGCACACCAATGATACCCTTGCCGACAAAGGTGCCAGCTGTAAAATAAGCCCAATTATTTTTCCTGACCCTATGCTGGCTACCGCAATCATGCCCGTTACCCAGGGTGACGAAGACAAAATCTCGGCTGGGCTTCACCATCTGCATGAAGAGGATCCAAGCTTTACCATCAATCATGACGTTGAATTCAACCAGACCATTCTGAAAACTCTTGGTGAAACCCACCTTGATATCATTATCACCCGGTTACAGATAAAGTTTAACGTCAAGGTGGATATTTCTCCCATTAAAATTCCATATCGCGAAACCATTCGCGCGGTCTCTTCTGCCCAGGGAAAATATAAAAAACAATCTGGAGGGCGTGGACAATATGGTGATGTCTGGGTAAGACTTGAACCCACTGCTCGAGATACCGGCTTTGTTTTCGCAAGTGAGGTTGTCGGCGGTGTTGTTCCTACCCGCTATCTGCCAGCTGTTGAAAAAGGACTTCGCGAGGCAATTGAAAAAGGTATTCTCGCCGGATATCCCGTCGTCGATCTCAAAGCAATTGCTTATGACGGATCGTTCCATCCGGTGGATAGTTCTGAATTCGCCTTTAAAATTGCGGCAAGCATGGCCTTCAAAAATGCATTCGACAAAGCAAGGCCTCTGCTGCTTGAACCGATTTACTCCTTGACTGTCTATACACCGGAACAATATACAGGGGAGATTGTCGGTGATATTTCCAGTAAACGTGGAAAAATTCTTGGTATGGATTCTGACGTCAGACTGCAGATTATAAGAACCCTAATCCCCCAGGCGGCACTGACAGCATTCCATCACGCCCTTACCCGGCTGACCCAGAGCAGGGCGCGATACTCATACATCTTTAGTCATTACGAAGAAGCTCCGCCGGACATTGCTCAGCAGATCATCGCTGCAAAAGATGCAAAAGAATCATAACACAATCTGCAGAAAAGTCCCGTTATTCGGGGCTTTTCTTTGTTCCACCATGAAAGAGTAAGCTTTTTTACAGAAATCCGAATATCGACTTTATTTTAAGCCACCACACAATCCAGATGGCTTCACGAATGTTTTTTCTGGTCATTTTTGATTTTCCTACCGATCGATCTACAAATACAATAGGTATTTCTTTTATTACAAACCCTTTCTTCCATACCCTGAAATTCATCTCAATCTGAAATGAATACCCCTGCGAGTTAATAGAATCAAGATCAAGTGCTTGTAAGACACCAACACTGAAGCATTTATAACCACTTGTCGGATCATCGACAGGTAGACCAGTAATAATACGGGTATAAACGCTAGCCAGTTTTGACAGGATTAACCTGCCAAGCGGCCAATTGACTACATTAACCGTATTATTCATATAGCGTGATCCTATAACCAGATCAGCAGCCTTCATAGCATCAAGCAAGCTCTTTACTACTGCAGGATCATGAGAATAATCTGCATCCATCTCAATAATATATTGGTACCCTTGTTCCAATGCATAGTGGAACCCGGTAATATAGGCTGTACCAAGCCCTAATTTTTTATCACGCTTAATAACATGTAGCCCCATCATTGATGACTGCATTGAACGAACAATATCCATGGTTCCATCTGGAGAGTTGTCGTCAATAACAAGGATATCTATAGATGTCGGATAGAGCGCAGAAAGCTCTTTCAGCAACCTGGCTATATTTTCAGCCTCATTGAAAGTGGGTATAATAATCAGCGCCAGAGATTCACACCTTGAAACTTCAAGGACACTTAATTCTGAATTATTCAATGTAGCGTTGTTTTCCTCCAACATGGCATATTACTATCTTCAAAAAAAAAGCATTGCTTCAGTGAAGCAATGCTTTTAAATAACTCTTTGTAACAAGATGGCAAAACCTTCCTGGCCTATCGAGCTTCCCTGTGAAATCTGTGCAGAAACCTAAGGTCAAAATCAAGTCTTTCAGGCGGCGTATAGGTAAAGTCAAGCACTTGACCGTCAGGAAGGACTTCAATTAATGCTCCCGATGGACATTCGTCAGCAGAAAAACAGGCAGAACAGGAAATACAGGCATCCTGATCAATGTAACACCTGAATCCGCCTTCCTGAACATCGCCGTAGAACTTGTAGCCAATGGCATTGACTTTCGGCGGACACTTGTCAAGACAGAGTCCACATCCTACGCAGAGGTTCTCAATAATAAAATATTCGGACTTGGCTCTTGGTGCAGCCTTTTTCACTGCAGGTTGAGGTGCAGAGGCAGGTGCTGCAGGGACAGCTGGTGCGCCTGGCGCTCCTTTTGCCGCTGGTTTCGCGCCTGGTACTCCCTTTGCTGCTGGCGCTGCCGGTTTTGCTCCGGGGGCAGGTTTCGGAGCTGCCTTTTTTACTGGAAGGGCAGATTCCTGACGTACTCCGCTTCTCCCAAGATTTGTATTCAGTGCTTCAAGGCGAGCTTTTCCCGTTTGTTTCGCGGGCGCCTCTTTTGGTTTTGCCTGTCCCAGCTTTGCTGCCGGAGCTACCGCTTTCGGAGCAGCAGGCGGAGCCTTTGCGGCAGGTGGTGATGCTATATCTGGCTGTTTTACAGGATCGGCCATAAAAACCCTCCTCTTTAATTACGTAGTAAACTTTAGTAGCAAAATTTCATAGAAGAAGGAGCGTTAGGCTCCTTCTTCTATGATCGGAATTAAGCAATCAGCTTCAAGAGATAATCAACTACCTGGGTCAGCATAACCTGTCCAGATACTGATGCATCACTAACAGTTGGCGCAAGCGGTGCATCAGTCTGATAGAAACCGTTGGCGATAAAGAGAAATACCAGCATAAAGGTTCCGCCGAAATAAAGGAACGTACCGGCCATTTTGGAATCTGATATTGTCAATACCGGGAACCTGAACGAAACGTCTCTGTTGAGGAACTTCTGACCGAACCAGCGGATTGTTCTGGTCTGAATGTCAGCACCTTCAAGACGTGAGCCACGATCTTCAAACCACACAGCAAAGCTGATAAACCATATCAGATGTCCAAGCATAAGAATGGTCGAAAGGTGTGAACTCGAGAAAATCGTCACGGTTTCAGTCCAGAAATAATAGAAGATACCGGCTGAATAATGATGATGAAGTCCTGCAACTGAATCCCATGCCTTTGCATCGGCAGCAGGAACACCATACATCATGGAAGCAATCCATGCACCATCGATATACCAGCAGACAGCAGAAAGACCTTTGACTCCCCAGAGCATTGCAAACCAGAGCTGATCCTGAATCGACACACCGCAGGTTCCACCGTATACCGGTCCAAGACATGGGAAGGAGTAGGAGTTCTTTTTGAGACCAAGATCATCCCACAGTGGAGACGTATGTGCAAAGAATGCGATACGGACAAGAGCGATGAGCGAGAAGAGCGAGCCGGCAGTAATAACATGAGCCATAACCCAGTCATTAATGCTTGGATCGGTAAACATCCACTGGAAAATCGGAAGCGGTTTCAGCCAGTAGAAGGACATCATGATATTGGTACCAAAAATATTCAGTTCGCAGATTGTATTCCAGACGATCACTGCATAAACTGAAAGCATTGTGGCAAAACAGAGAGCCATTACTGTACCGAGAATCTTGACCTGAACTTCCTGATCACGACCTTTGGTAATCCAGATAGACTTGATCTGGTTGTAGATGCCGTTAAGCTGGATTTTGAGGAGATACTGGCCACCATGGTAGACACCGGCGAAAACGTAGAGAACGCCGCAGATGATATGGTTGAAGGTAATCAGGTTAATGACAACCCTAGCCATACCGAAAGAGTGACCGTTCTTGGGAAGAATTGCATAAGGAGCAAAATCAGCAAACTCTTTTGAGCCGGAGATAATTTTACCGCCTTCCTGAACGAAATTATAGCTTACCCTGTTGAAAGGCTCGCCATAGAGATAAAAGACAAGGTTGTCAAGTTCTTTGTAGTAAGCGGCAAATGAAGGCTGCTGGAAAGCAACGAAGGCAATAACACCGAGTGCGATATTGATGTAGCCAATTGCTGTCAGGTGAACAGAAAAAGCTGCTTTCATATCATCATTCAGGTGGATGGCTGCATTCGGAGGATTGTTCCACCAGTAAATACCAAGAGCAAAAAAGATGACAAAAAACACAAAAGACATGAAGGTCTCTGAATTGATGGTCTGAAAATCAGGGATAGGTGCAAACCCGAGAATAAACCACATCAGCAAACCCCAGCCGAGAAAAAGAAGCGACATGTAAATGGTGTGTGGTCCAAGCGCATCCTTGTAGGTTTTTGCACTTGTTCCGCTGAAAACTATATCACCAAACTTTCCAAGGAACCTGAAATCACGGAAGTTACCGGCACGCCCGGTAAAAGGATTCGTGAGATTGTGGGTCCAGTGACGCCATCCACCGAAAAGAAGTATGGAGCCGGAAAGAAAGTGAAACAATGCCCAGCCGATAAGTTTCGAAGCTGCAAATTCAAGATCCTCTGTTTTCGTACTGTAGGTATCAATGCCAAGAGATACCATTCGAGGTTTGATTGTCAGGTAGAACCAGTTGTCATGGAAACCCGGAGCACCCCATGGGAAAACCTGAATCCCTGAGATGTAGTAGATTGCCATAAGAAAACCCAACACTCCAAGCAGTGCGAGATGACCTCCGACGACCTGCTCGTCATCAATCTTCTCCGTATCGAAAATCTGATACCACTTTGTGGAGCGGGTTTCTGTTCGCTGGAACAGAAATCTCCTCATTTTTGCAGCATCCTGCTCCTTGATAACCGACGGTGCACCTGCAGCACCATTCGCCTTCGGAGAAGGAGCGTTCCCCTTGGGAGGTGGGACAGT
>CAIVCU010000148.1 GCA_903904495.1 uncultured Chlorobiaceae bacterium | reverse complement strand
GAACATGGCTGACGCTTTAATGCCCGGAGAAAAAGATCATTTTTGAGCATGCAATGCAATAATTTGATGGGTTAACAAAACAAGATCCCCCTCAGAACACAAGGAAAATTCCAGGCTGAGAGCAAAGTAAAAGTGCAAAGTTACGTTTTTTTAGCCTTTAATTAAAACTTTCCGGCAGATCAGTAAACAATGCGGAATTCATTCGGTTGCAGCACCCCGGTTCAGCTCACAATATGCCTTTTAATACCAAGTTGCTTTGCTGTGTAACCAAGGGCGAGACCGACCATTTCAGAAATATGAAAAACAGGAATAGAACTATCGATATGAGCCTGTTTGAGCGCCTTTGACTGATAGCCGTCAAGCACGGTATGGCAGAGCGGACAGGGGGTTACAATAAAATCGGCTTTTGAGTTGATCGCCTCTTCAAGTGCTTCGGCAGCAACATTGAGAGATTCTTCCTCAGCAACCAGAAGTGTATGAAAGCCACAACAACGGTTTTTATGCTCAAAGGGGATGGTTTGCCCTCCAAGAGCCTCAATCAACTGGTCAAGCGAGCTTGGAGCAAGAGGATTATCCCTGCCGAGAACTTTTGACGGCCTGAGAATATGACACCCATAAAAGGGGGCAATCCGGTAATTTTTCAAAGGAACCGTTACTTTGGCTTTGATTGAGTCCAGACCGACATCGTCAACCAGTACCCACAAAAGGTGCCGAACCTCGGAGGTACCTCGATATTCAAGCCCTTCCTTTTTCAAAATATCATTGACCTCTTTTTTCAGCGCAGGTGTTTCATCAAGTTTTTTCTTGGCAGTACGGATGGTCATCAAACAGGTATTGCAGGAGACGATAAGATCAAGGCCCATTTTTTCAGCAAGCGCAATATTGCGCGCATTAACCAGCGCAAAATGTTTAGGGCTGACATAATCGAGGTTACTTCCCCCGCAGCATGTGCCTTCATGGAGCTTGACAAACTCAAGGCCAAGATCTTTCTGCCAAAAATCGATCGAACGGTCCACCTCTTTCGTCATGGACTCATTGATGCAGCTCATATAATATGCATATCGCTTCATCCGGCAGTTCTCCCTTATTATTTTTTATGCGATTTAAGATGATCCTGCTTGACATGTTCGGTCATTTCCCTGAACATCGCCCTGAATATCTTTATTCCCTTAGCCGGTTTTACAAGCGGCGGCGGAGGTGGCGTTCTTCGTTTGACAATCATTTTCATAGCCATCGGCAAAAGGTTCCGCAGTGTCCAGACCATTCCGTTGGTTCTGATGGGAAGAGTGGCTTCAACCAGCTTGCCTTTCTTTTCAATATCCTCCATAAAGGCTTCAGCATGTTTAGCACCGCTGGTATCTCTCGGACCTCTGCTTTCAAGAGCATCCTCACGTATCGCGTGAATTGCTTCCATGATCGGAATGCTTTTTACACACGATTCCTGACAGCGGTAGCAATGTGTACAGTCCCAGACTCCATGATCCTTAACCAGTTCAGCAAGGCGTATATCATGCATTGAATCCCGGCTGTCGACATTCATTCGGTAAGATTTCAATAGAACAGCGGGTGAAACATACTCTTTGTTCGCCCTTAAAATGCTGCACTCCGAAACACATGATGCACAGAGAATACAGTCTGTCGCCTTATCATACTGCTGAAACTCTTCTTCGGAAATCAGAAACTCCTTCTTACCCATTTCGGCAAGGGGCATAGTAGAGTCAATCCAGTTCGAATAATGCGTCATCTTGTCGACCAGCGGATCCATGTCGACGATAAGATCCTTGATCATCGGCAGGCTGCGCAAAGGCTCTATCCTGATTATTCCGGGTTCCCGGCATTTATCGAGCTCATCCCATACCTGGCTCGTGCAGGCAAGTTTGGATATTCCATTCACACGCATACCGCAGGAGCCGCAGATTCCTGCCTGACAGAAGGCCCTGAAGCTGAGCGTTGCGTCAACATGCTCCTTGATATAATTCAACGATCTGAGCACAGTAATACCTCTTTCTGCCGAAATGGTATAATCATCGAAGTAAGGCTTGCTGTCGACCTGTGGATTAAAGCGAAAAACCCGGAAGGTTACATCTCTTTTTCCTTCCTGATGCTGATCTATTGTGTCCGTCATGAGAGAGAATGATTAATAAGTTCTTTCCTGGAGTTCATACCGTCCCATCGTTACCGGTTTTTCGCCTGGAATGACTTTACCGTCAACAAGGGTTGCCAGAGTATGCTTGTGCCACTTTTCGTCATCCCTGACAGGAAAATCGATGCGGGTATGGGAACCCCGGCTTTCCTCACGGGCCAAAGCGCCAACTGCAACAGTTTCTGCCAGATCAAGCATATTTTTAAGTTCAAGTACCTGCATGAGATTGGTGTTGAAAACATCACTGGAATCAAAGACCCGGACTTTTTTGAACCGCTCTTTAAGCTCTGCAATATCCTGTATACCTGTATGAATCAGGGAGGATTCTCTGAAAATTCCAACATTGAGAGCAAGTGTCTGACCAAGTTCCTCACGCAGTGCGCCATATCGCTCATAGTGCCCGGAAGGCTGCATTCTGGTTCTGATCTCCTCAATACTCTCCTTGAGTTCCTCTTCCGAAATGGTACCGGGCTCAAATTTCCCAGCCTCCTCAGCTGCTGTATGGCCGGCAATACGTCCAAACACAAGAATGTCGAGCAGAGAATTTCCGCCAAGACGGTTTGCTCCATGCACCGAAACACAGGCACACTCACCTGCAGCATAGACTCCGTCCATTACCGTGCGACCGAAGTTATCAGTATCAATTCCACCCATTGAGTAATGAGCAGTCGGCCTGATAGGAATCGGCTCTTCGATAGGATCGACGCCTTCAAAATTCAATGACATCTCGCGTATCTGCGGCAGCCGCGATTTGATGAGATCCGCTCCAAGATGGCGGAGATCGAGATGGATATATTTTCCTGCAGGGCTGTCAAACCCTCGTCCTTCAAGTATTTCAGTTTCAATTGAACGTGAAACAAGGTCTCGTGGGCCAAGCTCCATCTTTTCTTTCGCATATCGGGCCATGAAACGTTCACCATCTTTATTGATCAGGTAGCCCCCTTCACCCCT
>CAIVCU010000147.1 GCA_903904495.1 uncultured Chlorobiaceae bacterium | reverse complement strand
TTATCGAGAGCAGGAGGGCGATTCTTGTCAGCATCGCGAGTCCTAAGCCGATAATCCTGCCCTTGGGTTGCTGCTTTTTCGGCAGACGTCCTACAATAATGGAAAGAAAGATAATGTTATCGATGCCGAGAACAATTTCAAGAGCCGTTAACGTTGCCAGGGCGATCCAGGTTTCCGGCTGCATGATCCAATCCATTTGTCGTGGGATAAGGGTTATAAAGGTTGTATTGTTCAGTAATGTACCGAACGGATTGTGTTCGGCAAAAAAGCAGGGAATGTAAAGGATAGGGATGGTTCCGCTGAACGTGTTTTTTCGTTACTTTGCAAAAGGTAATCCGTTCTCGATATTTCGGTTAAGGCTTGAGGATAATGCATTATTTTATCGAATCCTCTTATGCAAAAAAACCAGGATTTTCCTGAATTGGGGGTGTTGCGACAGACGTTTGATCGAGGAATAACCCGCCATTTTTCGTGGAGGCGTTCGCAGCTGCTTGCGCTGGAAGCATTTCTCATTGAGCGGGAAGAGGCTATTGCTGAGGCGCTGTATGATGACTTCAGGAAGTCTCAGGAAGAGACTTTTTTAACTGAAACAGGATATCTTCGCGGCGAAATCCGCTTTGCGCTTAAGCAGCTTAAATCATGGATGAAACCCCATCGTGTATCCATTCCCCTTATCTACCAGCCTGGAAAAGGCTATTTCAGTCGAGAACCCTATGGTATTGTGCTTATTATAGGAGCCTGGAACTATCCCCTGAATCTTTGTCTTGCACCCCTTATCAGCGCAATCGCTGCGGGGAATTGTGCCGTGGTCAAGCCCTCGGAACATGCTCGACATACCTCGAAAGTTCTTGCCGAAGGGCTCGGCAGATATCTTGATCAAAGCGCAATTTGTGTAATAGAGGGTGGTGTGGAAGAAACCAAGGCACTGCTTGAAGAGCGTTTTGACTATATCTTTTTTACAGGAAGCCAGGCTGTCGGTCGGGAAGTCATGTCTGCAGCAGCAAGGCATCTGACTCCTCTGACACTTGAACTAGGCGGAAAATGTCCCTGTATTGTTGACGCGGATGTTGATATCAGGGTGGCCGCACGCCGTATTGTATGGGCCAAGTTTTTAAATGCCGGTCAGACCTGCATCGCGCCAGATTATGTTTTAGTGCACAAGGATGTTGAGAATGAACTCCTCAGTTGTATGCGGGGAGCCATAATCGATTTTTACGGTGATGATCCGCTGTTGAGCCCTGATTATCCCCGTATTATCAATGAGAACCACTTTCATCGGCTTGAAAACCTTCTCTCCGGTTTTCTTCCATGGAGCGGCGGGAGAACCGATCCGCAGGAATATTATGTCGCACCGACGATTCTTCAGGGAGTGACATTGGAAGCAGAAATTATGAAGTCGGAAATTTTCGGTCCTTTATTGCCGGTCATTATCTACGAAGATATCGATGACGCGCTTGAAGGCATCCACAGAGGTAGGAATCCGCTTGCTCTCTATCTTTTTTCTTCTGATCCGGGTGTGCAGGAGAGGGTCGTGCGTCAATCACGCTCCGGTGGAGTATGTATCAATGACTTGCTTTTTCAGGCATCCATTCACAGGCTTCCTTTCGGGGGAATTGGGGGCAGCGGATTCGGTGCTTATCATGGCAGGGCTGGTTTTAATACGTTTTCCTTTCAGCGGAGCGTTCTGAAACGATCACTTTATCCCGATCCTGATCAGCGTTATCCTCCATACCGTGGATGGAAGTTTGCCTGTCTCAGGCGCATCGTCACATTTTTTCATTAGTGGGTTAAACTTTTTTCAAGATCGGGTAAATCAAATTTATTTCAAGCAGTATGAAAAAAATAGGTCTTGCGTTGGGTGGAGGAGCAATTCTTGGTGGAGCCCATGTAGGAGTCCTCAGGGCACTGACTGAATTGAATATTCCTGTATCAATGGTCAGCGGTACAAGTATTGGTGCATTTATCGCGGCGCTTTATGCCTTTGGTAAAAGCTGGCATGAGATACGCGATATCGCTTTCGATCTCGACTGGATTGATGTATCAGGGTTGGTGCTTTCTCAGTATGGCCTGTTGTCGAATAAAAAATTTGGCGGTATTGTTACCGAATTGCTCGGGCATAAAAATATTGAGGATGCCTCAATTCCCCTTTCTATGGTTGCTACTGATATAGGCACCGGTAAAAAAGTTGTTTTTACGGAAGGTGATGTGGCCATAGCCGTTATGGCAAGCAGCTGTATTCCCGGTATTTTCAGGCCTGTGGATTATGGGGATGCGCTTCTTGTTGACGGCATGCTTATTGAAAATGTTCCGGTCTCTCCGTTGGTCGAGAGCGGTGCCGAAACGGTTATTTGTGTTGATCTTTTTGCCCGCCATGCCTTCAGAAAACCTGATAATATCATCGGTGTTCTGTTGAACGCTTTCTACAGTTCTATTACTAATACAACAGCGATTCAGATAGAGTCGGTTGATTTATGTATTTCGCCGGATCTGTCAAGATTTAACCTGATCGATTTCGATCAGGTTCCTGATCTTCTGGATGTCGGTTACACGGAGGCTTTGTCTGCACTGAAGGCGTGGGTTGAAGGGTCAGAATAGATGTGGAATGACAAATTCGTTGTCTATTGTTTTCGGAATTTGTAATTTTATGAAACTCCATCCCGCTTGGGAGTGAATGAGTAGAATCTGTTCGGGCTAGTACAACGGTGATGCGAAATCCGCCTGCATTATTTTAACTATTCGGGTATAGTCTGTTTTATATAGAAGATCCGACATTTTGAAATGAAATGGTTTTAATAAAGGGAGGTTGCAATGCCTATTCGTCGATTGAGGGAATTTCTTGACAGCCATGCTATCAGGTATTTTGTAGTCAGTCATTCTGCAGCCTACACAGCACAGGAAATCGCTGCTGCGGCCCATGTCCCCGGTAAAGAACTAGCCAAAACGGTCATGGTCAATATTGCAGGCAAAATGGCTATGGTGATCTTGCCTGCTTCGTGTCAGCTTGATTTTGAACGATTACGTGAATTGACTGAAACACGGGACGTTGAGCTTGCCGGAGAAAAAGAATTTGCAGGATTGTTTCCTGAATGTGAGCTTGGCGCAATGCCTCCATTCGGAAACCTTTTTGGAATGGATGTCTATGTATCGGAAGAACTTGAAGCTGACGATGAAATAGCATTCAATGCCGGAACGCATAATGAGCTGCTGAGGCTTTCTTACGAGGATTACAAAAAACTGGTTCATCCAATAGTTGCCAGGCTCTCTTTGGCCGTAAAGTGATTTCGGCAGTCATGATGGAATTTTAGGGGGAAATGTTACCTTACATTCATAGCGTTTCCCTTTGTTTTCTTTCCTTTCCGAAGCTTTCTTGAATAGTATTATTCTGCAATAAGATACAGTCTACAGTCTTTATAAACTGTCCTGCTTTACTCTTTGTTTTTCCTCTTCTTTTCTGTAATATTCCATTGAATTTGTAAAGTTTTTGCAAAGTTTACAGGAAAACAAAGGGGACTATATGGGTGTTTCGGTTCGTGAAATTGCACTGAAAGAGGGTGGCGTTTCCTTCAGTATCGACATTTATTTCAAAGGGCAGCGCAAGCAAGTTAAAACAGCTCTTCAATCCGAAAAACCAAAAGGGCGAGAATATCAAGCGGTAAGAAGGCAAGCGGAGGCGAAGGCGGCGGACCTTGAGTCCCAGTTGAAGATTGATCCGGCCGCGGTATTTCTTGGTAAAGACAGGCTATCTACAGACTTTATTGAGTATTTCGAAAAAATGATGCTTGAAAAGAAATACAGTTACAATATTTACAAAAACACCTTAAAACACCTTCGGGATTTCAACGGAAAAAAGCCGTTGCCTATGGCTAATATTTCCGAGGTTTGGGGCGTACTTTTTCGTGCGTATATCGATAGTTTGAACGTCGGCGAAACGACAAAGAGAAATTATCTGATTGCAGTGAAGATTATTTTAAAACAAGCTGCAAAAAAACACCTTGTTCCTGATTTTACACGAAATATAGATCAGTTCGAAAAAGTTGAGGTTCCACTGAAATATTTAACTCTTGAACAGATCAAAATTCTTGAAGTTACTCCATGCAAAGATATGTCTGTCAGGGCAGCGTTTCTCTTTTCGTGTTTTACGGGCCTGAGAGTTTCCGACCTTCAGGCACTACAAGATTCTGACATTCAACAGGATGGCGACAGGTTGACAATTCGCTTTAAGGTGCAGAAAACCCAAAGATGGGAAAAATTGACATTGGGCGCGCAGTCGTTGAAATACCTTGATGAAGCAAAGAAGTTTCATAAGGATAGGTCAGTCGGTGACAACAGGGTTTTCCTTATTCCCAGTTTATCACAAAGTTTAAATGTTCTTCATGCTTGGGGCGATGCAGCAAGCA
>CAIVCU010000146.1 GCA_903904495.1 uncultured Chlorobiaceae bacterium | reverse complement strand
GTCCTGATTCCTCTTGTTCTCGGCGGCTTTGTTCTGCTGATCCTGGTTCCTCTTGTTCTCGGCAGCTTTGTTCTGCTGGTCCTGATTCCTCTTGTTCTCAGCTGCTTTGTTCTGCTGGTCCTGATTCCTCTTGTTCTCAGCTGCTTTATTCTGCTGGTCCTGATTCCTCTTGTTCTCGGCTGCCTTGTTCTGCTGATCCTGCAGGTTCCTGTTGTTAGCATCGTTACGCTGATCAAGAATCCTCCTTTTGTTATCGTCGTCACGCTGATACTGATTATTCCGACTATCAGACCTGCGGAACTCACTATCACGATACCTCCTTAAATCATCTGAGGTATGCTTTCTCAGCCTTGAGGGCAACCTGTCTTCCTGAATGAAATTCCACGGTCCGCGATAGTCAGATGAACGATACCAGCGATCATTGTTGCGGACATAATAACTGTCACCATAGTATACAATATCATAAGAGCTCCCTCTGGATACTGAAAAACCCTGATCTCTCAGATAGACAAAACTTGGCGGTGAATCGATAAGAAAAGATGGTCTGCCGTACCTGTTGTCGGCATCGTCATTTGGTTGATCTTGAACAATCCTGTGGCTGACTTCATTACGCTGGTCAAGAATTCGCCTCCTGTTATCGTCGTCGCGCTGATTCTTACTGTTCAGACTAACATTACTGCTGGACGCACTGTCCCGATACTTCTTTATATCCTCCCAGCTGTACCTGCCAATCTGCGGGGGCAACCAGCTATCCTGAATAAGAATCCAGGGTCCATGGTAATCAGATGAACGATACCAGTGAGTGTTGTTGTATATGTAATAATTGCCAGTATAATAGACGATATCATAAGGGCTGTCTTTGGATACCGAAAATCCCTGATTTTTCAGATAGATAAAATTCGGCGCTGAATCGATAACAAAAGATGGAGTGCTTCCTGCGCTTCCTGTGCTGACTTGCGCTTTGTCTTCAGGAGAGCGACTTTTGTCTGAGCAGCCGAGCATGATCCCAGCAATGCCCAAGGCAAGCAATATGTTTTTTTTCATCATTTTCCCTTTATTTAACCTGTTCTTTTATAGAAGGTTACCGATAGAGATGTTATTTTTGAATCGTTTACAGCAACTGTTTATACTCCAACGACGAAACAGGAGAAGACCATTGCACCAAAAAAACTTTGAGAAATCAGTTTGTTCGTGATTAAGGTTATAATTATGTATTGTCCACGAGAAATTAAAGCTTTTTATGCAGATGGAACACAAAAAACTGCCGCCGCCCCCCCTGCCGCGCATCTGCATTATCAGCAGCGGAGAGGCTTATGCTGATAAGGGAGTACTTCTGCTTGAACAGCTGAAACTCCTTCCCGCTGATATTCCCTGTATTGTGCAAATCCGTGAAAAACATCTCGATACAAGGCATATTTTAACCCTGGCAATGAAGGCAAGGGAAATCAAGCTGCCAGAAGGATCGCTGCTTCTTTGTAATGAGCGGGCAGATGTTGCTCTCGCAGCGGCTTTTGACGGTGTCCATTTGCCGGAAAATGCCTGTCATCCAGATAAACTTCGCATTTTTGCCCCGAATTTGATCTTTGGATGCAGCATCCATTCTCCTGCAGCTTTGCACGTTGCCGAGCAATCAGGGGCTGATTATCTGCTTTTTGGACCAGTTTTCGACACTCCTTCCAAAAGGAAATATGGCCCTCCTCAAGGGCTGAAAAAGCTCGGTGAGCTTTGCCGGGCAAGCTCGCTGCCAATCTATGCGCTTGGTGGAGTAACTCCTCACAATGCAGCACTCTGCATGGATGAGGGCGCCTACGGAACAGCTGGCTTGTCGATCTTTCGAGATAGTGTCCGGCTTCCGGATATCCTTGAACAATTTCATCGCATCCTCTACCCATGATTCCTTCGTCACCTTTTCTCTGCGTTATTACTGATGAGGCTTTCTGTCCTGTTGCTCTTGCTGAAGAAGCCCTCAAGGGAGGAGCTGCCATGATCCAGCTGCGCCATAAAACAGCTTCAGGGCATCAGCTGTTCACATGGGCGGTTGAGATCCGCAAACGTTGCCGCGAGCACCATGCGCTATGCATTATCAACGACCGGGTGGATATCGCCCTGGCGAGTGAAGCAGACGGCGTTCACCTCGGGCAGGATGACCTGCCAGCTGCTGCAGCCCGAAAAATGCTTGGAAACACCAGCATTATCGGCGTTTCTGCTTCTTCGGTTGAAGAGGCGGTGCAGGCCGAAAAAGACGGCGCTGATTATATCGGATTCGGTCATATCTATCCGACGGTTTCAAAATTGAAGGAGCATCCGCCTCTTGGTCTTGAAAACCTGCAAAAGGCAGTAGAGGCTATTTCTCTTCCGGTGGTTGCCATAGGAGGAATCAACGTTGAAAACGCCCCGTTGCTTATCTCACACGGAGCATCAGGAGTTGCAGTCATCTCTGCAGTCAGCAGGGCGAAAGAACCCTCCATGGCTGCTCATGAAATCCTTTGCGCGATAAAAACGACCATGAGATGAAAAAATCCTATACAACAGTTCTTACCATTGCAGGTTCAGACAGCAGCGGCGGAGCCGGGATTCAGGCAGATATTAAAACATTTGCCGCCCTTGAATGTTTTGGATTGTCGGTCATAACCGCCATTACAGCCCAAAACTCCACCGGAGTCAACGCTATATACCCTGTTGGCGAAAAATGCATCAGAGACCAGTTTTGGAGCATTTCTGGTGACATTTCAATTGACGCTGTAAAAATCGGGATGCTGGGAAGTGCTGCCGCTATCAAAACCGTATCGGCATTGCTGAGGGAGCTGAAAGGCAATCCTCATGTCATTCTTGACACTGTTCTCGCGTCTACCGGCGGTACAGCCCTTCTTCCAGCTGATGCTATCCCGATACTGAAAGAAGACCTCTTCCCCCTTGCTTCACTGATCACGCCAAACCTTCCGGAATGCGCTCTCCTGACAGGAATGAAATATGCACCTGTCACTCCTGAAGCAATAGAGGAGTGTGCATCAAAACTGCTTGAAACCGGAACAGCCTCTGTACTTGTCAAAGGCGGACATGGCGAAGGTGAAGAGTGTCGAGACTGCCTGCTCTACGATAACCGTTTTATTTGGTTCACTTCAAAAAAAATCATGACAGGCAATACTCACGGCACGGGATGCACGCTCTCATCAGCTATTGCGGCATTTATGGCCAGAGGGGAAACTACGGATCGGGCGGTGGAAAAGGCAAAAGTCTATATCGATGAAGCCCTTCAGGCAGGTGACGCCTACATATTCGGACATGGACACGGCCCTCTGCATCACTTTTACCGTTTTTGGCAATGAGTTATAAGACTCCTCGCGGAGAACGGCCTATGGAGTAATAGGTAAAACCGAACTGCTCCATAAATTCCGGGCTGTATATATTTCTGCCGTCAAAAACAACAGGATGGCTGAGATCCCGTTTGATCATTTCAAAATCTGGGCTGCGGAAAACAAGCCACTCGGTCAGGACAACAAGAGCGTCAGAGCCTTTCACGGCATCTTCCTGGTTCGATGCATACACTATGTTTTCACTTTCGCCATATATCCGTTTCACCTCATCCATGGCAACCGGATCATAGACTCTGACACTGGCACCACCCGTTAAAAGCTCCTCAATAACCCTTCGGCTTGGAGCTTCACGCATGTCATCGGTATTCGGCTTGAAGGAAAGCCCCCAGATCGCAAATACCCGACCCTCGATATCGTCACTGAAATGCTCTTTTATCTTTCTGACAATGGAGCTTTTCTGGTCGTGATTAACCGCCTCGACCGCCTGGAGAATTCGTGAATGATACCCATGCTGGTGAGCTGTCCTTTCGAGCGCCCGAACATCTTTGGGAAAACAGGAGCCACCGTAACCAACACCGGGGTAAATGAATGAAAAACCAATCCTTGAATCAGAACCGATACCTTTTCTTACAGCTTCGATGTCAGCACCCACCCGTTCGGCAATGTTGGCAATTTCATTCATGAAACTGATTTTTGTAGCAAGCATGGCGTTTGCAGCATACTTGGTCAGTTCTGCTGAACGGACATCCATAGCAATAAAACGATCGGAACTGCGGTTGAATGGGGAATAGAGAAAACGCAGCAGCTCCTTGGTACGGGGGTTTTCAACGCCGATAACTATGCGTTCGGGTTTCATGAAATCATTGACCGCATCCCCCTCTTTGAGGAACTCGGGATTTGAAACAACATCAAAATCAATTTCGACCTTTCTTTCAGCAAGCACTTTGCTGATTTTTTCACTGACACGGTCAGCCGTCCCGACAGGTACTGTAGATTTATTGATTACAATCCGGTACTCATTCATAAATGAACCGATACTTCCGGCGACGCTGAGCACATGAGTCAAATCGGCGGAACCATCCTCATCGGGGGGAGTTCCAACAGCAATAATCTGGTATAGCCCGAAATCAACACCTTCCCTCAAATCAGAGGTAAACCTCAACCGACCGGCCCTGATGTTTTCGTCGACAATTTCATCGAGCCCGGGCTCATGAATTGGAATCTGCCCGTCATTGAGAGCATTGATTTTCTGCTGGTCAATGTCAACACAAAGCACATCATTACCGACTTCCGCAAAGCAGGCGCCGGTAACAAGTCCAACATAACCCGATCCAAAAATGGTGATTTTCATTAAAAAGGGAGAAGAGTTAACGCGTCATGCACTATTCAATAACAACTACCAGACAACGGGATTTCTGCCAGAAGGAATTTTCATCGCGGATAAGGAGAACGGATGAGGTTTTTCCTCCAACAAGCTCGTAAGAGCCTACAGAATGAGGCGTTATAATTTTCAGGCTGGACAATGGCTTATCAAAAAACAGATCCCTTGTTTCGGTAATATCAACCTTTTTGAAAAGATTCACATTAAAGTCGGAAGCAAGACGGTACTCGCTGCCGAACAACTTTTCAAGCGGATTAATGCGTACAAGAATACCTTTTGAAACAAGTTCATTAAAGGTGCCTGAAATGTAATAAGCGGTATAAAGCTGCACTTCCTGATCCTGAATAAACCTGTCAAGTACATCCACTGTAGCCATAAAAGAAGAAATCTGCTTGTTCAGCTTCTGAAGCTGACCCTTGAGCGCTTTTACTTCACCGTCTTTGGTATTTATGGCACCTTTCATCTCTGAAACCAGGCGGTCAAGGGATTCGACACGATAAGAGGAGGTTCTGTTCTCCTCTTCAAGCTTCTTGATCAGATTTTTACTCGCGGCCAGAGTGGAATCAATAAAACGGATACTGGTGTTGATATCCCGG
>CAIVCU010000145.1 GCA_903904495.1 uncultured Chlorobiaceae bacterium | reverse complement strand
ATCCTGCCAAAAACAGCATCCCCTGTCCGAAGGCCGGGGCGATAATGGGCACGATGATGAAAACCGTCATTACAAAGGACATGACGCGGGCCATGGCACTGCCCTCGTGACGGTCGCGAACAATTGCGATCGAGACAATACGGGGACCTGCCGTTCCGAATCCCTGAAGAAATCTCCCGGCCAGCATGACAGGAAGGTTTGTGGCTACGAGTGAGAGCACGCATCCGGTTATGAACAGAGCGTAACCCACATAAATAGCCGGTTTGCGTCCGGTATTGTCCGACGCCGGGCCGTAAATCAGTTGACCGAAAGCCATTCCGAGAAAAAACAGGGAGATGATCAGCTGTGAACTGTTGCTATCGGTGACACCGAGATCCCGGCCTATTTCCGAGAGTGCGGGCAGCATGGTATCTACAGAGAGTGCGACCAGCGACATCATCATCGCTGTAAGTGAAATGAATTCCGCGAATCCCAATTCCGGAATTTCACCTTTTTTCATGAAACGGTTCACGGTGTGTGTCAAGAGATTCAATAAAATTGCAACATACAGTAATATAGTATTTTAGGGGTTAAATGGTTTCTTCCGGAACTTCACTATCTCTTATCAGGTTGTAAGTTGCATCTGTTTTAGATCATGATTGAGTAATTTCGCTTTAACTGCTTAATAGGCTGTCTCTGGAGATAAGAGAAGCAATGAGATATAAGAAAGTCAAGTCCATCGGCGTCATGAAAGCTGCAGCTAAAATCGGGTTAAAAAAGCTGACTTGGAATATGATGCGCTGTGTAAAGTTGAAGAGTAAAGCTGATGCTGTCTTGCAGGGATAAGTACTCCAAAGAAAAGCTATTACAGGATTTTTTGCATAAAACTTGTCGAAGAACGGCGTTTTTTCGACCAGATAAGATTTTTGCTTGATCGACAAGCTATTTGAATATTGCAAGAGTTAAGTATTCGAGGTTCCCTTGGGTTTTAACGTTCACTCAGCTTAATGCTTCCTTTTTTATGGCGTACTTCAAACATATTTGTTTTGTCGAGGCACCGCAGGCTATTGTCACTCCTTTTCCCAGGTATGTCACCGACTGTCTCGGTATTCTCTACCTTGCCGCAGCGGTACAGGATATTGCTGAAAGTCTGGTTATTCCGGATAACTACTACAATGATCGTTTGTTCGAGAGCTTTCGCTCGCTTCTGAAAAAACGTAAGTGCGATCTTGTCGCGATTTCTTCAATGACCGGGGGATTCAACAATGCTGTAAGACTTGCTCAAATTGCTAAACATCATGGCGCATTTGTCGTCCTTGGGGGATTTCATCCGACTGCTCTTCCCGAAGAGGTGCTGAAGCTTGAATGCGTTGATCTTGTTGTGCTTGGCGAAGGGGAAGCAACATTTCTGGAACTTGTACAGAAGGGGCCATCCCGTGACATTCGTGGAATTGCGTGGAGAGAAAATGGCTCTGTTGTTTATTCCGAAGCGAGGCCTCTCATAGAAGATCTCGATTCCATTGCATTTCCTTTAAGAAGTCTGAGGCCCTTACGATACGGGGAAAAAGGAAGTGACTACTCCATTGATACTATCTATACATCACGCGGGTGTCCCTGGTCCTGTTCGTTCTGCGCAAACAGCCGTATGCATCAACACTGGAGAAGCAGAAGTCCTGAAAACGTGGTCGAGGAAATAGCGCTGCTGCACAATCCGAAAAAGAAAAAACTTCTCAAGATCTGGGATGCCAATTTTCTCACCAATATCAAACGGGTTGAAACTATCTGTGATCTGATGATCGAGCGGGGGTTTACGAATTTCAAAATAATGATGGAAACAAGGGCGAAAGATGTCGTCAGGGCAGAACGAATCCTTGGAAAACTCAAAAAAATCGGTCTGAAAACAGTAGGTCTCGGCATTGAAAGCCCCAATCCCCGGACACTTGAGCTGATGAACAAAAGCAATGCCATTGGCGATGTAACCCGTGCAATTACCCTGCTGGGTCAGCATGTAATTGATACCGAAGGATATTTCATCATCGGGCATCATTCGGAACAGATGCATGAGACAATGACATATCCGGAATTTGCAAAAACATTAGGCCTTCCCTTGGCCCTGTTCATGGTTATAACACCTTATCCAGGCACAAAAATTTTCGATGAGTACCGGCAGGAACAAAACATCACCTCATTCAACTGGGACCTCTACAATAATTTTTCTCCCGTCATTAAAACCGAGCATATGGATCCCTCAGCGCTCGTCAAGATGATGGCCTACTGCAATGTGGCATTCTGCAGCTACCAGACAATTCTGAAAAAAGAAAATGAGCGGGCAATACTTATTGCTTTTCTCTACGAGCTTTTTCAGACCGTATTTCTCATGCGGGTCAATATGAGCCTTGGCGAAAAAGAGATCAGGGAAGCGGTTTTTGAAGCCTATCTCACCTACCTTGGCACAAATCCAGTAATAGAATGCAACATGGCAGACTCTGCTATCAATCTTCCACGCTCGATTGTTGTTCGCCTTCAACACTCACCATCACGGGCTATAGATTGTATCATCGAACAAAACAATGACAAGCGAACACTCTCAATGGTCAAGCGCTTTGATGCAAAACCATCACCCGGTCCAATCATACGGCTGGACGAACTGGTTGCAGCCGTCTGTTCAGTCTCAATGGATACCCTCATGCATCTCCTCTGTCGCGTAGAGCTTTTCAGCAACAATCCCATGAGACTCGCCGATCAGCTCTTTCCACTCCTTGGCGACAAGGACGTGCGAATGATGGGGCGAAAACTGGTTACCCTCTATATCCGTTGGCTCCGAGGAAAAGGCCAAGTTATTAGCCAATAAGTCTATTGACATCATATCGCATTGAATGTTCTTCCATCATACTGGAATGTTGTAGGCTGAAATTCGCTGGGAAATATGATGGTAACCAGCAAGCATTGAAATCCCCCCCTAATACAGTACGGCTTGGGACAGCTTAAATCAGTAAAAAACTGATATAGCCTAACGCAACATATTATTTGACCATTTCTTTTGCAAAAGATGGAAAGCTGTCAAGGTTCATGTGACATGCACCCAAAAGCTTTAGCCCAACTCATCATTATCAAGCTGCTTCAGTACAAAATTATCCATCGACTCTGGCTGCGACTCTGGCCGTGACTCTGGCTGTCCGTTATCCAGCCCTGCACTTGGTCGCTGAAAAGTAACAATAAACCAGTGCGCAGACACACTTATTACCGAAAATTCTGAGTCACCCAGTAATTGTCCCGCAGGCCGTGGGACAATTGTCAACTCCAATATTCATTCGAACATCTAT
>CAIVCU010000144.1 GCA_903904495.1 uncultured Chlorobiaceae bacterium | reverse complement strand
TCTTCTCCTTACCATGACCAACAGGCTTGGCCGTATTATTGACCGGTCAAGATTACTGCTTGATGATCTGGAGTCCAATCCTGAATCGTATGTTCTGCGTATAAACAGGGAGGTGGCAATTCTATGGAAACGTGCACGCTACATCCGGGTTGCAATCCTGCTTGCCTGCATGACCTGTTTTGGAGCATCATTGCTGATTATAATGCTGTTTCTCAGTGCCCTGATCAATATAGATCTGCCAATGGTGTTGTCGGCTGTATTTATCGTGAGTATGCTCTGCCTGAGCTGTTCACTGCTCTTTTTCTTTCTTGATGTGAATATGAACCTGGCAGCATTCAGAATAGAGATGGAGAGCCACGATAAAAAGCGGCTTATACTTGAGACAAAAGGATACTGAACGGAAAAAAATGGTGAATGCGGCGGGATTCGAACCCACGACCCTCTGCTTAAAAGGCAGATGCTCTACCGGCTGAGCTACGCATTCATCAGAATGGCTGCTGTATATGTTTTTTTCAACCCGATCAACAGTTAAACCGTTCTTTTTGTGCAGGACTCCTATATCATCCCCTCGGATGAAAAGTTTTATGTACTTCCTTAATGAAAGACCGGTCGATATGCATATAGATCTGGGTAGTGACAATAGAACTGTGACCGAGCATTTCCTGCACGGCGCGAAGGTCGGCTCCACCTTCGAGAAGATGGGTAGCGAAGGTATGGCGAAAGGTATGCGGGCTAATGTTTTTTTCAATGCCCGCAAGCTTCGCATAGTGCTGTACCAAGCTGTATATGGCCATCCTTGAGAGCTTTTTTCCCCTCGAATTAAGAAAGAGATAGTCATCAGAGTTGCTTTTCACAAGTGAGAGGCGAAGCCCCGTCCGGTATTGGTTGATCCAATGAATGGCCGAGTCGCCGACCGGAACAAGCCGCTCTTTCGATCCCTTTCCGTAAATCCTTACAAACCCAGCCTCCAGATAAAGATTCTGCTGCTGCAGGTTGACGAGCTCGCTTACCCTGATACCTGTTGCATAAAGCAGTTCAAGCATCGCCTTATCCCTTGCATAATATTTGCTCTGCGGGACAGAGCTGATTGGCGTTTCAAGCAGGCGCAAGGTCTCTTCGACCGTTAAAACGGTAGGGAGGTATCTTGCCTGCTTCGGCAGACGAAGGGTGTCCGCCGGGTTGGTATCAAGCGTGCGTTCGATCACCAGAAATTTGTGGAACGATCGTATCGCCGAAATGTTTCGTGCCATCGACCGTGCCTCCAGTCCTGTCGCATAAAGTTCGCCGATGAACTCCTCGATATGATGAGCTGTTATGGATTCCATTGCTCTAGCGCTTTCCTGCACGTAAAGCAGATAGCGCCTGAGGTCGTTGTTGTATGCTTCCCTTGTGTTTTGTGAAAAGTTGCGCTCTATGAGCATATAATTCAGGAAATTCTCAAGAGCTTTACTGAACTGGCTATGCAGCGTGTTCATCTGCCGATGGTCTGGTTTTGCGCAATCGCTGGCAGAATCCCCCGTCAAAACCCTGATACTGGCCAGGCATGGTGAGGATGGCGCCCTTGTCCTCCTGAGCATGGCGGAATGCTTCGGGCAGGCTCTCACTGACAGGGTCAGCTACAAAATCAGGATGTCTTTGGAGAAATGCCTCAATCTGCAGAGCGTTCTCTTCAGGTTCGATGGAGCATGTGGCATAGACCAGTATTCCGTCCTTGTCAAGCAGTTCTGCAGCATGGTCAAGCAGTTCTGCCTGCAGTGTCAGGAGCTCCTGCAACTTAGCACTGGTCAGTTTCCAGCGCAGTTCAGCTCGCCTGCCAAGAACTCCTGTCCCCGAGCAGGGGACATCAAGCAGAATGCTGTCAGGTCTTTTTTCGGGTATATAGCTCCGGGCGTCCGCTAATTCTGTTTTTATGATGGTTATACCAAGGGCACGTGAATGGTTTTCTAACTTCAACAGTTTCTGCTCGTATCGGTCAACAGCGGTAATTTCTCCACTGTTCTGCATCAGTTCAGCCATAAAGGTTGATTTTCCTCCCGGTGCGGCACACAAATCGAGTACTGTGCTGCCGGGTGTGGGGTTCAAGAGCAGGCAGGCAAGTGCCTGGGTGGGATTCTGTACACTACAGAGTCCCTCAGTTACAGCAGGCTCAAAGCTGTTGAAATCCCTCGACAGAAAAAAGTTTTCAATACCACATGTTTCATAAGGGATGGTCTCAAAAAGCGGGTTGGAAAAAAACTCCTTGATAGAGGTTCTTAGCCGGTTGATACGGAATCCGAAAAGCGGGACCTGGTTATTATAGGTTAGTGCTGCTTCAGTCTGCTCCTTCCCGTAGGTATCAATCCAGCGCTTAACCAGCCACTGCGGGTGCGAGTATTTGATAGCCAGCTGCTCATCAGGGCTTTTTTTCTTCAGCCATTCGTCAAGGGTTACACTCTCCGGAGTAATTTTTCTTAAAACACCGTTCACAAGTTTCGACATCCTCTCACCCTTGTACTTACGGGCAAGTTTTACGCATTCGTTGACAGCGGCCCAGTCGGGGACTTTATCGAAAAAGAGAATCTGATAGACTCCGATGCGGAAAATATTTCTCATTACCGGTGCAGCTTTTTCAAGCTTGTGGTGGTAGAAACGTGCGATGATGAAGTCAAGCTGAAACCGGTACCGGAGGACTCCGTTCACTATCCCGGTTGCAAGTGCCCGATCGAAGCGGTTAAGGGTAGTGTGCTGCAACATCCGGTGCAGCAACTGATCTGATCTTTTGTCTTCGGATTCAAGTGCCTGCAGAACGTTCAGGGCCAGTTCTCGTGCTGTGATCATGGGTAATAATAAAAAACATTTAAGTGCATTGCCCTCTTCAGGCTGTTTGTAAAATACTATTCCCTGTCGTAGATTACCTGAACTAAATGTTCTTTTCAAGTTTTTAAGCTATCATCCAGAAAGGTGGAGGGACTGGCCCTGAGAAGCCTTGGCAACCGTCATTGCAAGATGAGTGGTGCCAATTCCATCCCGGAGTAATTACCGGGAATGATGATGGTATGCATGCCTTTCTGCAGGTTCATACCTTTCTTCAGACATTTTCCGTTTAAACCCTTTGTGTACAAGGGTTGTTTCTCTGCTTTCAGGGAACGATAGCTGCATTTTTCAACCATTGTGATCAATGAGCGAGACAACGCAGCAATTCAGGTTTGAGACGCTTCAGGTCCATGCAGGCCAGCGCCCCGATCCGTTGACAAAGTCACGTGCGGTACCCATTTACCAGACCACCTCCTATGTTTTTGACAGTGCGAAACATGGAGCTGACCTCTTCGCCCTGAAAGAGTTCGGAAATATCTACACCAGACTCATGAACCCGACGACTGATGTCTTCGAACAGCGTGTCGCCGCCCTCGAAGGGGGAAGGGCTGCACTTGCAGTTGCAAGCGGTCACTCTGCCCAGTTCATCGCCATAACCACGCTCTGCGAAGCGGGAGATAATATCGTCTCTTCAAGCCATCTCTATGGCGGTACCTATAACCAGTTCAAGGTCACCTTCCGCCGTCTCGGTATAGGTGTCAAATTTGTGGAAGGATGCAGTGCTGATGGTTTCCGGAGCGCTATCGACAGTAACACCAAGGCGCTCTATCTGGAATCTATCGGCAATCCGGCCTTCCATGTTCCCGATTTTGAGGCAATTGCAGCAATTGCGGCTGAAAACGGCATTCCTCTCATCGTCGATAATACGTTCGGCTGTTCAGGCTATATCTGCCGTCCTCTTGACCTTGGAGCTTCAATTAT
>CAIVCU010000143.1 GCA_903904495.1 uncultured Chlorobiaceae bacterium | reverse complement strand
TACCCATGAGCAGAAAATTTCCGGCGTAGAAGCTCCATATCGGAAGGGCGGAAAATACGATGAGCACTTTTTGACAGCCAGTGTTCAACCGAAGTACCTCCCTCAAGTTACAATTTCAGGCCGAGATAGTTACTGAGCAGGTAGACAAGCATGAACCCGGCAGTAGACACCGCAGAAGACCAGAACAATGCCCCTGCAAACGTTATACCGCTTTTATAAATGAGATACCCGATAAAAGCAACCGGAACATCTCCAGGTATCGGCGGTACTACATTTTCAAGAAACGCAATCAGACACAGAACCAGATAGACCGAAAAAGGATCGGCATGCTGCAGATAGATAATCGCAGACTCAAGCATTCAATCCTCCGGCCTTCTGAATTTTAATTCTCAATCGAGCTCAAGTACCCGTCTCTGAACTTCGCTGTATGCATCCTCCACACCGCCAAGATCAAACCGGAAACGATCTTTATCCATCTTTTCATTGGTTTCAAGATCCCAGAACCTGCAGGTATCAGGACTTATCTCATCGCCAAGAAGAATCTCTCCATTATGACGCCCGAATTCAAGCTTGAAATCAACAAGCTTTAGTTTTCTATCAGCAAAAAACTTTTTGAGCACCGCATTGATAGTTTCAGCACGGTTTTTCAGAACGGCCAGTTCTTCTAAAGTTGCAACACCCAGTGCCACGGCATGAGACTCATTCATCAGCGGATCATCCAGATCGTCATCTTTCAAATAGAGCTCGACTATCGGTTTTTCAAGCACAGTTCCTTCCGCAAACCCGTAACGCTTCACCAGTGAACCAGCTGCAATATTGCGTACTACAACCTCAACCTTTATAATATCAAGGTGACGGCAAAGCATATCACGATCGGAAAGCTTTGCAACAAGATGGGTACGGATACCCTCCTTCTCAAGCATGGTAAAGAGCTTGCAAGAAATAGCATTGTTCACTACACCCTTGTCCGCAATGGTGCCTTTTTTCTTGTTGTTGAAAGCAGTCGCATCATCCTTGAACTCCTGTATGACCAGGTTGCTGTCTTCCGTTAAAAAAACCTTTTTAGCTTTGCCTTCGTAGAGCTGTGTTGTCTTTTTCATGTAACCCGTTTTTATTGTGATTGGCCACCCATGGAGGATAACCGTTAACGCCGTAAAATCTATTCCCCTTCAGATGGCCCTTGATGATCAGAAGCGGCCTGTTCAACAGCGCCGGTAAGCACTATGGTAATTTGCTCATCTGTGAGGCCCTTGTCTTTCAAAAAGTTCATAAACCTGAACACTCCAAGGTCTGAAAGCATGGCTTTCGGCTGATCCTGTTCACTGAGCCCTCTGGTAAGACTGTACTCCCGGGAAGTCTTGATCCAGTCATCAATAAACTGTTCCGATTTCCCGTTTTCAAGAAAATAACCAGTCACAATCCTTTCGACATCATCCCTTGATGGTTCCGGATGAGCCGTAAACAGCAACTGCATCTCTTCGGAAATCCTTGCCAACACAATAACCGCCTCCCTGTCAAGGGTCTCCTCGAGAATATCTTTCGCCTGTTCCTTGACACCGCTCTTCTGGGTCATACTGTTTTCCGGATCGTTGGGTAATAAAATATTGATAGCTTCAAAATCCCGAATAAGTTACAAAACTAAATAACAAATACATAGCAAGAGAGCCCACGCCTTGCAAGCAAAAAGACAGGTCATATAACTGAATTCACACAGTAGCCAGAAACACCGCTGTAAGAAGTAACCACAACAAAAATATATAACTTATATACCTTGCTTTGTTCTTCTCTTTATGTAAAGCGGCATGCAAGGTGAAGCAGTATTGGCAACAAGCGAAGCCGCAGGTGAGACTCGATCCCCGCTTGATCTTTTGATTGCTGCTCATGCTCAAGAAGTCAATGCCTAAGAGACCACCAACACTTTCAGCAGTCAAAATCCTTGCGTACATTCATTTTCAAGTTTACATAAAAAGCAGTAGTAATCAGCGTTCTTATACCGATCCGCATAAGAAGCAGAGTTAAGTCGGATAACCTCTTACCATGTGTAAAATTAGCAGTATTTTGAATCGTGAGTATGCAGTGTCTTCTATAGTTTGCTATTTAAACATCCGCGGTTTAGGCGGATCAATCTGATTATTGTTCGACAAGCTCGGATCAAGCGGTGGTGAGCAACCCCCGTCGAAGTCGTCGGCTCCTGAAACACCCGGCTGCGCGAACCTTGTAACCAGAACGTGGAGTAATTCTCAATGAATACTAAGAGTGCGGCCAGGGACTTCCCTGTCGTATGCGTGGGAGGTTCGGCTGGTGGTCTCGATGCATACATTCGGCTGCTGCAGAATCTGCCTGCTGACTTGGGGGTCGCCATCGTCATCGTAAATCACCTCAGAACCGTAGCTACCATGTTGCCTAAGATCCTCCCAAACTACACGACGATGCCAGTTGAGTTGATCACCGACGACCTGGTCATTGAGCCCAACCACGTGTTCATCATCCCGGAGAAGCGTGACCTGCATGTTCTTAATGGCGAATTCCGCCTTAAGCCGATCTCCAAGCCCCGGGGATGGCCTGACGTGATCACGGTCTTTCTGCGTTCACTCACGGAAAACTGGGACGGGAAGCTCATCGCCGTCATCGTCTCCGGCTACGACGGCGACGGTGCGTCTGCGCTGTGTGGTATTAAGGAAGTGGGCGGCATCACCATCGCTCAGAAGCTCGACACGGCATCGCAGCCAGACATGCCCGAGAGCGCAATAAAGACCGGGTACATCGACTTCGTCCTCGCACCTGAAAGTATCGCTAAGGAAATCGCCAGAATCGCGCGGTCAATATAGTGTCATGTCATGCATAGAAAATTGCATAAACAACTGTGAGTAACTTCAAGCAGGAAAAGGCATGACTGGGCAAGATTTCTTGAAGAGATTCACAACAGAATAGGCGAGAATAAAACTATTGTACCACTATCCTGTCAATTAACGAGTGACGTGACGCTAGTGTTGTTTTCCTGCTCTTTGTTTGAACAGGAGTATACAAATCAGCATAAAGACGATAAGAACAGCCGACGCAGAATAGCGACTTAACGCTAACCCACCAGAAACAAGTGGCTTATCAAGGAAATCACCTAGTGTAGCCCCAAGGGGACGAGTGATAATGAAAGCTGCCCAGAAGAGTATGGTTCGAGAAGCTTTTGTCCAAAAGTACGCAGCAGCAATAAGCGCCAACAATCCACTGAATACAAGTGCTCCCCCAACATAGCCAAGACCCGCAGTGTCCGCTGTCCAATCGCCAAGAGCAGTACCTAATGTTTGGGAGAACATAATTGTCACCCAATAGAATGTTTCGGCTTTTGCTGAAGTGATAGCACTAACCGATACTGTGCCAAGTGACCTATGCCAGATAGCAAACGATACTATTAACAGGAAAAATAACAATGAAGAGCCGCCTGCATAGCCAATACCCAAAGAGTGATCAGCAAAATCAGCCAACGTTGTTCCCACGGTTGTCGTTGCAACAATCGTTGTCCAGTACTGGAAGGGATGAAAGTTTTCTTTTTTAATCTGGGCTAAAACAGCAATTAAAAAAATTGCCGCAAATATTGCTGTTCCAACAAGATAGCCGAGATTCATCGACATCGATACGGCATCGCCACCAGTTTCGCCCAGTGTCGTGGCTGCAATCTTGATAATCCAAAAGGCTAGAGTAACTTCTGGAACCTTGCTCAATTTAATCGCAGAAACTTCTTTCATATATAAAACATTTCTCTACATTTTCCCTTCCGGTTCCGAACCCGGAGCTAGTCAGAATACAGACCTTCTTTTTTTATTTTCAAGTATCCGACTGACCCCTGATCATGATTTATTTTCCTTTTGCCCTTGCAACATCGCCCAAAACTTCAAGAAATACCTCTGGGTTCGGATTTTCTGCTGTTGCCTTGAGGTATTCGACAATCACTTCATCGCTGTCGAGATAGCTGGCCGAGTCAAAATCCCGGATTATCACTTTGTTCATAGTTTCCTTCCTTAATTTCACGGGCAAGTACTTTTGCTCGTGTAATGTCTTGCTATTGTGTTGTCTGGATATACAACGTCAAACCGTTCAGCATAAAATAAATACGTTATCCTGAATTGTAGATCAAATATTACGCATAAATTAAGGTTTTCTGAATTAAAATCAGTTATCATTTCTTTTCACTGCCTTTTCCCTTATAACCACCTTCGAGATTTTTCTCATGTATACGTTCATGGATCCTCTATCGAAGAGTTGCTGATAGTTCATCATAATGGTTCAGAAAAAAGAACGAGCTCATGCGAAGACTACTTTCTTATGCTTTTCTCTTGTTCGGCATAGCATTTTGCATTTCCAGCTCTGCCTCAGGAAATACAAGACCTGAAAAAAATGTGCTCTTTATGTGGTGGAATGTTGAAAATCTCTTCGATCCAACCAACGATCCGGCAACCGACGACGATGATTTCACTCCAGATGGCAGCATGAACTGGACACAGAAGAAGCTCCTTCTGAAACAGATGCGGATCCGCCATACCCTTTCCGCGATAGAGGCTCACCCTGACTACAGAAAATATCCGGACATCGTTGCGTTTGCAGAGGTGGAAAACGAGCGTGTCTTTAAGGGAACAATATCCCCGATAAAAGGTGTCAGTTACAAAACCATTTATTACGAAACATCAGATCCGAGAGGCATCGATATCGCTTTGGCCTACAACCCGCAAACACTCCACCCCCGAGCGTCAAAAGCGTATACTGTCCCCATGGAAGGCAGGTCGACAAGAAAAATCATCGTCGCAGGATTTTCCGCTGGGCGTCATCCGTTTCATGTTATTCTGAACCACTGGCCATCACGCTCCTTCGATACCGAGTGGACAGAGCGCAAGCGACTTTCTGCATCAATGGTAACCCGACATATTCTCGACAGCCTGCGTATCGCAAACCCTGCTGCCGACATCATTGTCATGGGCGATTTCAACGATGAACCCGAAAATCGTTCAATAACAGAGGTGCTTGGCTCAACCGATGATGCTGCAAAGGTTAAAGCAAACGGCAGAAAGTTTCTCTACAACTGCTGGAGTGGCTATGAGGGAATTGGAAGTTTCTCTTTCCATAACAAGTGGCAGCACATCGACCAGATTCTTCTCTCCTCCGGAATGTTCGACAACAAAGACCTTTATGCTCGAAAGAGTGCCTTCCGCTGCTTCTCGTTTTCAAAAATGCTCGACGAATCCGGTAAAAGGCCCTATGCCACCTATGAAAAAAGAAAATATAAAGGCGGTTACTCCGACCACCTGCCGCTCCTTTTGAAAGCAGGCATTGCGCAGTAGCTCACCCTGCCTGGATGTTTTTTCTAAAAAAGCCAAACCATTTTAGTGCCTCAAACCAGAGTACACTTGCAAGACCTGCCAGAAAACAAACAACAAGGTCAAAGGGATGGATGCTGGAAAACTTGAATAACGTTACAAAAAAAGGAACAAAAAGCACAACCGCAAGCAAAAGAACCGCACCTGCGAGTAACGGCAGCAACGCATAATTGTAAGAACGCAGTGTTGCGATAAATGTGCGGCTCCAAGACCGGTTAGTCAGAATCAGGGCAAGATTCGAAATAATCAGCGTTGTAAAGCTCAATGCCCGCACTTCCGGCACACTATCCCCCCTGTTCAGAGAATAAAAGAATACGCCGAGAACAACACCAAAAACAATAACTCCCTGAATGATACTTACAACTACCGTTTGACGACTGAACAGGGGTTCCCTTGAGTTACGGGGAGGACGTTTCATAACATCTTTTTCCTCCTCCTCAGCTTCAAAAACAATTGAACAGGCCGGATCAATGATGAGTTCAAGAAAAGCGATATGTGCCGGCAAAAGAACAAGCGGAAAGTTAAACAGCACTGGAAAAATCAGCATCCCTGCAATAGGAACATGAACCGCCAAAGTATAGGCCATTGCTTTTCTGATATTATCAAAAATCCTGCGTCCAATCCTTACCGCCTGCACAATCGAAGAAAAATCATCATCAAGGAGCACCAGTGAAGCAGACTCCCTTGCAACATCAGTTCCTCGTCCACCCATAGCTATTCCAATGTTGGCGGCTTTCAGAGCCGGGGCATCATTCACTCCATCCCCTGTCATCGCAACAATTTCTCCATTCGCCTTGAATGCCTTGACCAGACGCAATTTCTGCTCAGGCACAACCCTTGCAAAAATATTCACTCCGTTAATCCTTTCCTTGAGCTCTATGTCTGACATACTCTCGACTTCGGTGCCTGTCAAAACCTTATCAGCATCATTCAGGCCTATCTGGCGGGCAATATTCCTGGCAGTACCAGGGTAATCACCAGTAATCATCACCACACGGATTCCCGCACCATAGCACTCGGAAATTGCCGATGGCACCGTTGGTCGAACCGGATCAGCAAGACCTATCAGACCAAGAAATTCAAAGACAAAATCATGCTGCTTTTCAGGTAAAAATGGTTGCTGACTGAATGCACTTGCCACACCCAGTACCCGCAACCCCTTATCGGCCATTGCACTGATATGAGTTGACAGGAACTCTCTCCCGGCGGCATCAAAATGACAAAGATCAATGATTGCCTCAGGAGCCCCTTTGGCAGCAATCACATACTCTTCACCAGCCGGTGATTTCCATACCCGGGAAAGTGAAAGCAGCTCTTTCGATAACGGATATTCACGCACAAGCGCCCAGTCATGGTGCAGATGCTCACTCTCTCGGAGATAGTCACTCCCAGTCTGCTTTATTGCCTGTTCCATAGGATCAAAAGGATCAAGCTGACTGGCAAGAATACTGTATTCGATAAGTTCATGAAAGCCTTCAGGCATCGAGCCGTTTAGATCCGATCCAATTGCAATAACCTCTCCCCCGGCAAAGAGTTCACTTACCGTCATACGGTTCATGGTGAGCGTACCCGTCTTGTCAACACAGAGAACAGTCGCCGAGCCGAGTGCTTCTATCGCTGGCATACGTCGTGTAAGTACCTGTTTTTTTGACATGCGCCATGCCCCAAGGGCAAGAAAAATCATCAGAATAACAGGCAGCTCTTCAGGAAGAATTGACATTGCAAGGGTAATCCCTGCAAGTATACCGTTAAGAAGATCGCCGCGGCTGAGACTATAGAATACAATCACCACAACACATAAGAAAAGCCCGACAAACGCCAGATTACGAACCCATACCCCTGTTTCCTTCTGCAATGGGGTCTTTTCCGTCTCCACAGCCTGCAAAACCTTTCCGATTTTCCCGATTTCACTCCTGAGACCGGTTGCTGAAACACGGGCAATACCCTGCCCCTGAACAACAAGGGTTCCCGAATAGATGAACGGAAGATCATCTCCGCCAGGATGCACCTCTTTGCCATCCGTTTCATTATCGGATTTTCTGACCGGAACGGATTCACCGGTTAAAAAAGATTCATCAACTGAAAGATTGAGGCAGGAGAGAAGAATGGCATCTGCAGGAACCCGATCACCCTCATTGACAATAATAATATCCCCCTGCACCACTTCGCGTCCGGCAATGCGCCGTTCTGCTCCATCCCTGATCACCAGGGCACGAGGACTTGAAAGATCCCTTAAGGCTTCGAGTGCATTTTCTGTTTTTCGTTCCTGATAGAGAGTCAGACCCATGACAAAAAACACAAAACCAAGAAGCATGAGTGCCTCCTGTACATCGCCAAGCACCAGATAGACAGCTCCGCAGGAAACAAGCAGCAGCAGCATCGGTTCACGAATAACATCAAACGCTGTAGAAAAAATGCTCCGTCGCCCGGTTGAAGGCAACTCATTGTAGCCGTCCAATGCCGATCTTTCAGCAACTTCTGCTTCTGAAAGGCCAAAAATTCCAACTGAAGTTATTACATTTTTCATGATCTGCCTTTCGTGAAAGTACTGACTGCTGACCAATCATAATTGAAAATAGCAAAGCTTGCTTTTCACGTATGGGAGAGCTTTACTATTGTATAACCCGCCTCCTTCAGTAAACGAGGAATACTTTCTGAAACCAGCGAACTGTCTTTATCTTTTTCCTCTTTCGACAGTCTTTCCCAATCGACGAGAAGAGCATGAAGCTTTTTCTCTTTGTTGGTGTGAGGAGAATATTTCCACCCATCTTTCAGTTTGGCATCCATCCATCGCTCGTGTTCAAGTTTAGCCATTTCCTTCAACTCCGGAATCGGGAATTCAACCGCTTGCTCATTGTTACGCAT
>CAIVCU010000142.1 GCA_903904495.1 uncultured Chlorobiaceae bacterium | reverse complement strand
GCGTCCAGTCAAAGATGAAGGATCAAAGGCGATTACTGTCGGTCAGGGACTTACGGGTACATTTTTCTGAGAGAAAGAAAGGTGGTTTTGGAAAACCCGTTTCGATAAACGTTGTCAACGGGGTTTCGTTTGACGTTTTTCAGGGAGAAACGCTTGGTCTGGTTGGTGAGTCAGGCTGCGGCAAAACCACTCTGGGAAGGGCATTGATACGTCTTGGTCATTCTGTCGTGACAGGAAAGATTGAGTTCGAAGGGAAGGAGATTACCGGGATCAGCAATCGCGAATTCCGCTCGCTTCGTAAACAGATACAGATGATTTTTCAGGATCCATTCGGATCTCTGAACCCCCGACTGACGGTAGGGCAGATGCTTGAAGAGGTGTTGCTGGTTCATGGAATTGCCAGGGGGAGCAGTGCCCGCAAGCGGATTGAAGAATTGCTCGATATTGTTGGTTTGAATCGTGAGTATTTCAACCGTTATCCACATGAGTTTTCCGGAGGGCAGCGGCAGCGGATCGGTATTGCAAGGGCACTGGCAGTCAATCCGAAATTCATTATTTGCGATGAACCTGTTTCCGCCCTTGACGTGTCGATTCAGTCGCAGATCATTAACCTTCTCAAGGATCTTCAGCGGGAACTGGGATTGACCTATCTTTTCATTGCCCATGACCTTTCGGTTGTTGAATATATCTCTGACAGGGTTGCAGTCATGTATCTTGGCAAGATTGTTGAGATTGCTGATTCAACTGAGCTTTATGCCAATCCGAAGCATCCTTATACGAAAGCCCTGCTGTCGGCTATTCCCAATCCTGAGCCCGGTGCCAAGAGTGAACGGATTCTCTTGAAAGGGGATTTGCCTGGACCTATGAATATTCCTTCAGGATGCGGGTTTCATCCTCGATGCCCTGTTGCAATGGATGAGTGCAGGCACAGGGAACCGCACCTTAAAGAACTCGTTAATAATAACGCACATCAGGTAAGTTGTCTTCTTTATGAATAATACGAATATGCCAAAAAAGAATCGGGGATGTTTCCGCAATAGTTGCCTTGGTCTCATCATCATTGTTGTGTTGCTTTGCGGCGCTGTGTTTTGGGCTCTTCGCAGTTCACATACTGTTCCTGACCGCTTTGTACTCTCCATTCCGCTTGGAGGAAGTATCAGTGAGATTCGGCATGAAAGCTCCTCGCTTCCGTTTGTCTCTTCCAGGGAGTCACTCTCTCTGCAGGAGCTGTTGTTTATTTTTGATCATGCAGCCACTGATGACCGTGTCAAGGAGGTACTTCTTGATATCGGAGGGCTGCAGGCGACTCCTGCTAAGATAGTGGAACTTCGGCAGGCTATTGAAAAAGTTCGTCGGGGGGGAAAAAAGGTTACAGCCTTTCTTCACTCTGCCGAGGATAAAGAGTATCTCCTCGCTACGGCATGTGACTCAATTATTCTTGAGCGTGGTAGCTTCCTTCTTCTGGACGGATTGAAGGCGGAAACGTTGTTCTATACTGCCCCACTCGAAAAATTAGGCATTACAATTCAGGCCGCCCAATGGAAAAAGTACAAGAGCGGTATTGAGCCGTTTGTCCTTAAGGAGTCAAGCAAGGAGTCTCTTGAAGAGGCTAACGCATTGCTTGACGAGGTCTTCGATGATTATATTGCTTACGTATCGAAGCGGCGCGGGATCAGTCGTGATGCTTTAACAGCGATAATGAACAATGAACCGCTTATGTCGGCCAAGAGAGCTCAAGCTCTCAAACTGGTTGATGGTACAGCTTCTTCCTGGGAGCTGCAGCGAGCCTTGACCAGAAAAATATCCGGAAAGGATATGACAAGCGAAAACGATGTTTTTGTCCGTGCCGGGCAGTATCGTTCCTCAGTTGAATGGCCTCTCAAGGCGGACAGCAATGAAAACATTGCGGTGATTACGCTTTCCGGTATGATTGTTCGTTCTGCCGTTGGAGGTGCCTCAGAAATGAGTGAAGGTGTTGATATCGAGACTCTGAAAAACTCCCTTGACGCGGCTCTGGAGAACAAAAATGTCAAAGCCCTTGTTCTGCGCATTGACAGTCCGGGTGGTGATGCTCTTGCGTCGGCCGATATGCTGCAGATGCTCGATTCGGCTGCGGTTAAAAAACCTCTTGTGGTATCCATGTCGGGTGTGGCAGCTTCTGGCGGCTATATGGCGGCTCTCGCCGGGAAAACCATCTATGCCCAGCCTCTGACCATTACCGGATCAATAGGCGTCTATGCCTTGAAACCAAATATCAAAGGACTTGCTGAAAAATTCGGATTGGGTCGTACTGTCGTGACGCGAGGCAGGTATGCCGATGCCAATACGCTGTTCAAGCCGCTTGAAGGCGATGCATACAATAAATTTGTTGCGGCTTCAGGGGAGGTTTATTACGATTTTATTGGAAAGGTTGCGACTTCACGAAAGATGAGTCTCGAGCAGGTTGACTCTGTTGCAGGGGGACGAGTCTGGACAGGCAGCCGTGCCATCAAGGCTGGTCTTGTTGACCGGACAGGGGGACTTTTTGATGCCATTCACGCTGCACAGCTTCTCGCAAAGATTGATCCCCAGAAGCACCCGGGACTGTTGCTTTATCCAGCGCAGAAAACATGGTGGGAATTTCTCCTGCAGGGTAGCGATACCGGGCTTGCTGAGAGGATCAGTGCTGCCATCAAAAAACAGCTGATGCATGAGATCATTCCAGCAAAGCAGTTCAGTTCAATGGAGGCTTATTATGAGATGCTGACGTTGTCCGGCCAGCTTCATATGCTTGCCGTTATGCCCTGTGAGATCATTATCCACTGAATTATTTGCTTTCCCCCTCCTCAGCAATGATGATTGTCTTTGGAGGGGGCTCCTCCGTATTTTCCCAGTCAAAACTTATAGGTTAAAGAGCTCTGAGCCCTGATTGCATTGCTTTCGGGAGCATTGTTGTAATCGGTTTTCCACTCTGAAAGCTGTAATCCAAGTATGAAATTCTGGGTTATTTTCTTTATAAAAGTGGCGAAAATGGTCTGATTGAGAGTTCTTCCGCCAAGCGGGAGGTCGTTATCATTCGGGTTGTCAATGCCGGCCCCGATACTGAGACTGGATGAAGGGGAAAGGATGTATCTGAGTGCACCCCATCCACCTCTGGAACGGATATCGCTGAGTGTGATTGTATTAACGCCCTGTCCAATTCCTCCCCAGTAGTCGTCGAGATTGGAGCCGGTAAAAAATTCGCCGGCAAAGGTGAGTTTTTTACTAAGAGGCATCGAGAGTTCCATATTGCATGACCATGAGTCAAGCGTTTTATGATTTCCTGTTTTATCGGTGTCCCACTCCTCCTGGCCGTAATGGCCAGACACAGCAATCGAAGCCGGCTGGTTTTCCACCAGAAGTGGTTCGGAAAACGCAATCCTTCCCTGGATAGTTGGCATGTTGGCGTCTTTACCGGGATCGGTGTTCCATGTATCAGCGAGGGTATTTGTCTCGCCAATTGTTCTGGACGCTGCTGCAGCCAGTTCAATGCGGCTGTTTTCACCGGTTGAAAACCCTTTTGTAAGGCGAAGCTGGGGATGACGGGAACCAATATTGCCGGCAGCCCACATAATTGCAGGGTCGTCGACAAACGGGATCAGCGACGAGATTACATCCCAGGTTTGACCTGCGATAATGCTGAAATCGGAAGCCGGCCAGTATGCTTTAAGATATGCATGACGCATTCTTGGGATCATATTATTTTCAGTGCCGCCGCCCAGAAAATCAACCTCAATGTTGCCGGAAAGTTTTATTGTGTCAGTATCCGGGCCGCTCAAGTTCAGACCAAGCCTTGTGGCGGTTCCGGTAAGATCCCATTCGTTATCATGATTATTCAGACCTTCAGGACGAACCCACAAGGCAATGTTTCCTGGGTTTATTTTTCCGGTATCGTACGATGCGTCAAGGCGGGCAAAGCCGTAAAGTTGAATTTTTACGCCTGAATCGGGCGATGTCGTTACGGAATTCAGGGGCTCAATGTTTTTGCGAGGAGCTGGTTGTACTGGAATCTCTAAGGGTGTTGAAGCAGGAGAATTTGATTTCACCAGCGCTTTCAGTTCCGCAAGTTCCTGCTCAAGTCGGTTGATACGTGCTTCAACGGTTTCTGTGGTTTGGGCTGCATGACAGGGCGCAGCGGCGAAAAGTGTGCCGGCAAGCAGCAGGGCATAACTGAACTTTCCCCTTGCATTCATGTATGTGCTCCGTAGGTTTGGTTATAAATAATTGTAACTCAATTGTAAATGTAGGTATACAGACTGCAATTTCTTTACAGTTTTTGCTCTCGGCCAGCTATGGCTTGACAGTCAAAAACTCCAGAAATCGCGATCGAGGTTACGGTATTGTATGCCCTGGATGAGATGCTTCATTGCAATCTGTTCGGAGTTGTCAAGGTCTGCTATGGTGCGGCTTACCTTAATGATTCGGTCGTGTGCCCTTGCTGAAAGGTTCATGTGGTTCATTGCATCCATAAGTTTTTGTGAACTCTCTTTGTCAAGCTTACAGAACATCTTGATCAGTTTGGTATTCATCTGGGCATTGGTATAGATTTTTGGTGATACAAGCTCGGCAAACCGTTCCTGCTGGATTTTTCTTGCTGTTATGACCCGCTTGCGGATTGTCTTGGAGTTTTCGGATGCCATGGAGGAAAAGAGGTCGATATTTTCAACTTTCGGGACATCGATATGTATATCAATGCGGTCAAGCATCGGTCCGGAAATTTTAGCAAGATAACGCTGGATCTGCTGTGGCGGAGCGGTCAGGTTCCCGTCAGGATCTTTCAGCGCGCCTGCCGGACTTGGGTTCATGGCGGCTATGAGCATAAATCCGGCCGGATACCTTGCGGTGACAGAGATTCTTGAAACGGTAACTTCTCGGTCTTCAAGAGGTTGGCGCAGTACCTCAAGAGCATTTCGGGTAAATTCGGGCAGCTCGTCAAGAAACAGAATCCCGTTGTGCGCAAGGCTTACCTCTCCGGGTTTTGCGGTTGCCCCTCCCCCGATCAGAGCGACGTTACTCGTTGTATGGTGGGGGTTGCGGAATGGCCGTGTCACCATAAGTGGCCGGTCTTTTTCAAGCAGGTTGGCAACAGAATAAATTTTAGTGGTTTCAAGTGACTCTTCAAAAGAGAGAGGAGGCAGAATGCCAGGGAGCCCCTTTGCCAGCATTGTTTTTCCGCTGCCGGGGGGACCGATCATAATAACATTATGCCCACCCGCTGCCGCGATTTCAAGGGCTTTTTTTGCAGCACCCTGCCCCTTGATATCGGAAAAATCAACAGGGTATTCTTCTTCGGTGTTAAACAGGTTTTCAATATTGACGACTACTGGGATGTGTTTTGTATTTCCATTGATCAATGCAATAGTTTCATTCAGGGTTTCGACACCGAAAACTTCAATGGATGAATGAGATGCTGAGACTGCCACAGCAGCTTCAGGTGCATTCGAGAGAGGGACTATCAGGCGTTTAAAGTGTTCTTTGCCTGCCATTATGGCTACCGGCAGGGCACCGTTAATTCTTCTTACCGACCCGTTAAGGGCAAGTTCACCCATGATCATTAAATCTTCGAATTGAAGAGTGATCAGTTGAAGCGAGCCGAGCAGTCCGATGGCAATCGGTAGATCGAATGCTGTCCCTTCCTTTTTAATATCAGCGGGGGCAAGGTTGACGGTGATTTTTTTTGGAGGGATTGTAAATCCGGAATTTCGGATAGCCGTGAGAATTCTCTCCCTGCTCTCCCTGATGGCATTGTCCGGAAGTCCAACGACGGTAAAAGAAGGGATGCCTCCTGATACATTGGTCTCGACCGTCACTTTAATGGCGTCAATACCGATCAGGGCAGCGGCGTTGAGAGTGGAGAGCATGACGGTGTTTTTGGATGATTTCGTTATTAATACACTATTACCTGTGTGGTATAATACGTAAATAATCCGCTATTCCCTGATAAATGGAGATATTGCTAAACTACGGTAGGTCGCCAGAACGATAGTGTTCTTTCAAAGAAAGGTAAGGGGCAAACAAGAGAGTTGTACACTATGGCGGTTTTGATACAACACATAAAAAGATGAGATTTATGAGCCAAAAAAATTGAGGCTTTGTGAAAAGCCTCAATAGAATCAAAATCTGAGCAATCGGAATTAAAAAATGTATTTATTCCTGCACTCTATATTGCTCAATGCTTTCACCACTTTTTTCGACATCCTTAACCCAGCCAGGCTTCGGGCCTCTGCCTACCCAAAATTCATGTTCACTTTTTTTGTACTTTATGAAGGATGTGCTTTTTGAACCGGATTTAGCAGTTTTGCCTTTCCGTTGAAGCTCTTCTACAGTAATATTGAAGGCATCTATTTTATCCTTAATTTCTTTAATTATAGCAATTCGCTCATTCTTGATAATATCATCTGCTTCTTTTTGAAGCTGAGCTATTTTCGACTTAATTTCTGAAAGTTTTGTCGATGACATAATTCGTTGATTTATAATTGTTTAAATTTTTTCTTCCTGTTGTGGTGGAATTACATGTAAATGTAAGAAAAAAAAATTAACTATAAGAAGTTAATTTTGAGGAATGAAATTGGCGGATTCAATTATTTTAATTATTCGACATTCAATTTTAGAAAAACAGAACTAATTGCTCAATCCATTGCAGTATTTCATCTTTAGCGTCATCAGGAGCATGGAGATGAGTTGAATTCAGCATCAGAGATGCAAGGGTATTCGACGGCAATTTTTCAAAGACATAAGCCTTCTCTGAGTTAAAAGACCACTTCAGGCCGGAGAAGTATCCGGGAAAAAGATATTCGCCGAGTAATCCTTGAGGCCGATATCGGTGTGAGAGCCGCTTCAGTAGGATAATCACTTTAACATTCTCTTAAGGTGCTCAATGGCGCAAGAGCAATATATCTTTTGCTTTTTAATTATCTCGCGAGATTATATGATATGCAGGTATGGATCACCAGATACCTATGAAATAAAGCAATTCCGATCTTGTTTTCTGTCGGACCCTTAACTTCACCTGTAAAATAGAGAGCGATATAAATACTTATAAAACAAAATGATGAAGTCTGATCATTTTGCGATTGTCTCAAGGAGAAGCTTTATTTTGATTTCAATTATCCGCGAGCGCTGATAATGAAGAGCACTCTGTTTTTCACATGTCTTTAAAAACAGAGAAGATTATAACGTGGTTTTAAAGAAATGAAAACTATTGCATACCAATCGTAGGAAACTTTCTGAATTTACTTTGATCTAGCAAAAAGGCACTCTAAAAAGCGCCTTTTTGCTAGATCAAAGTGTTTCCCTGTTGTATTCAATAACGCAAATGAGAGCCAAATTATCATATGCCTCATTTACATTCTGAGCGGTGAATCATCTTAAAAAAACAGCAGCTTTCAAGACAATATTTTATCGATTACGATCATTGCGCTGATCACGGTTTTTTTCACGAGGCTGATTCATGTCATCACGATGGTCGCGATCGTTTGGTCTATCGCGGCTTTCCCAGTACTGACGGTCATGCCGACGATACTCTCTGTCACGGAATCGTCTTATCTCTTCCCAGCGATGTTCTCTGATTGCATGGGGCAACCTGTCAAAGCTGACGATTTCCCACGGACCTCTGTATTGTGAAGAGTTGTACCAATGTCCATCACGGTTTATGTAATAGTAGCCATCAAGGAAAATGAAATTGTACGGACTTCTTGCTGCTACTGAAAACCCAAGTTCAGGTACATAGATAAATGTCGGTCTGGTATCGATTATAAAAGTCGGTCTGTCTCCAACATTAACGTGTATCCCGCCAACACGTACACCGATTTCTGCCTGGGCATCAATGGGGTTATGTGCAAGAAACAGACCTGCAATTCCTGCTGCCATCAAGATGTTTTTTTTCATGATTAATTGCGTGTTTGAATGTTTTGCGAAAGAAAGAACACTTTTCTGATGATGCGTTTCCGGATTATTCCGGGGTTATAACAGAAAAGACGCTCTTTATATTGGGTTCCTGCGCATAAATATCCGGACACACAAAAATTTTATCCTGTTGTGCGTAATCCTCCTGATATGGCATTAACAGTCAGAAATAGTTCAAGCAGAAGTCTATCGGACTCTTTCAGTTTTCCTGAATACTGCATTTCCCTCCATTGTTTAAGCAGACTGATTTGTTGATGGTGAAGCATGTCAAGTCCTTCCTGTCGGAGGGCAATAAATTTATTGACATTAAGCCGCTGTGTTTCAAGAGGTACTGCAAAGAGTATTTCTATGTACTTTTTTGTTCGATGATATTCCGCTTCGATCATGCCGAGAATGCGATCCCTTATTGAGCTGTCACTGACAAGCGATGCGTACTGGTGCATGATGTTCAGATCAGCAGAGGCCAGGCTGGTGTCGGCATTGCTGATAATGTAACGAAGAGGAGGCCAGACGTGGCTGCGGTTTCGGATTTCTTCAAATATTTCCGGATCGCTGTTCTGCAGATATTCAAGTGCGGAACCGACTCCGTACCAGCCTGAAAGGGAAAAACGTGCCTGGTTCCAACTGAATACCCATGGTATGGCGCGCAGGTCGTCAAGACTTGTTTTTCCGCTTCTCCGAGAAGGTCGTGATCCAATCCTTGTGGATTCAATAATATCAATAGGGGTCGCTTCACGGAAAAAAGTAAGAAATCCATCTGCACCGATCAGCTTCCGGTAAGCCTGATTGCTTTTATCGGAGAGCATGTCCATTACCGGTTGAAGGGGGTGCGCTTTTTTTTCTCCATGTCTTTGTCTGATCAGGACTTCTGCAGCTCCCGCCATGAAAAGTTCCAGATTATAGACCGCACTGATGCGGTTGGCATACTTTTGCGCTATGGTTTCACCCTGCTCGGTAAAGCACATGCCGGCATTAAACGAGCCCCAGGGTTGTGCCCTGATGAAACGGTGAGTAGGGCCTGCTCCTCGGCTGATACTTCCACCTCGTCCATGAAAAAACAGAATATCAGTATCGTAAAGAGCTCCTGCTTCAAGCAGTGCTTCCTGTGCTCGATAAAGCGTCCAGGTGCTTGAAAAAATTCCTCCGTCCTTATTACTGTCGCTGTAACCGATCATAACTTTCTGGAGCTTTCTTTTTTTGCCGGTTGTTTTTTTTCGGTAATCGAGACTTCGTTGTGTTACGGGGTGGAGGAGAAATTCCTGGAGTATTACAGGACTTTTTTTCAGATCTTCAATAGTTTCAAAGAGTGGAACGACAGGGAGCAAACAGGCATCTCCATCTTCGAATGGTGTCATCAGTCCGACCTCCCGTGCAAAAATATAGACGATAAGAAGGTCAGAGACGTTTCTGGTCATGCTGACAATAAGTGAGCCAAGAGCTCCGGTCCCGAATTGTTTGGTATGCTTCAATAAAACCCTGTAGCAGGCAAGAACAGTCTCGGCTTCAGCTCCAGCCGTCATGTCAGGATGAGTAAATGGACGGGGAGAAAGCAGTTCCCGGTCAAGGAATGCTCTTCTGGCAGGTTCATCCCATTCCAGAAAATCACTGCCGTTCATACCGGCCGCGGTCATCAGCTGGGAAAGGGCAAGCTCATGTACGTGACTGTTTTGACGGATATCAAGCGTGCCGAGATGGAATCCGAATGTCTGTACTTTTCGATAGGTGGGTGATACTTCCATGTCAGCAATATGTCGGCCCCCGACAGCAAGCAGCGAGTCCCGTAAAAGTGAGAGATCCTCAAGGAGTTCGTCCGAACTGATATAACGCCCTGTTTCGCAGGACAGTGCAGTGCTCTCTGATGGATCGGCTTCAAAAGGAAGCGAAGCGATCATAAGGTTCAGAAACTGGCGCCATGGTTCATGCCGGTTTCTCTGAATTGCCTCATATCCAGCTTCACCAAGCTTATTGCTGAGGGTTTTGATGCGAAGGATCAGCGCGTCTCCAGGAGATTGAAGTCTTTCGGAAAGGCTTAATTTTGAAGCAAGGTCCCCGAGATGACGCAGGACAAGGTTGAGGGCGTTCTGGCGCATTTCGGCCAGAGTCTCTTCAGTGACACTGGCAGTTACAAGCGGATGACCATCACGGTCGCCGCCAACCCAGCTGCCGAAGGTGATACGGGGCAGATTTCTGGGATCGGAAAGCCTTGATGGTTCAAATCCTGCTTCATTCCATGCCTGTACCAGTCGTTTATCAAGCATGGGCAGAACTTCAGAGAAAATATTATGGAGGTAGTGAATGACATTTCTCCTTTCTGCCGATACCTGGGGCTTTTCGAAAAGGATTTCCCCCGTTCTCCAGAGTCTTTCCATGACCACCTTGATCTCATTGCGGATTTCAAGCTGTTCAAGCGGGGTCCACATCTGGTTTTCCCGTTTTACCAGAAGGAGATAAAGCTGACGGTGCTGCTCCAGAACAGTTTTCCGTTTTGCTTCAGTCGGGTGTGCAGTCAGCACGGCTTCGATAGAAACCTCCGGAAGCAGGGAAGAGATAGTCGTTTCCGGCATTCCAAGTTTCTGGAAACGTGACAGTGTTTTTCCCCAGAGACCGGTGAGATGCGATAAACCATGTTCAGCTTCGAGTGTTCGCCGATTCTGGGCAGCGGAGTTTTCTTCCGCCATGTTGAGAAGCTGAAAAAATATGGAAAACGCCTGCAGGGCGCGTTCGCTGTTCGGATAGTTTTCGAGAGGTATCCCGGCATTCTGCCAGGGAAGGTGGTCGGCAAGTTCATTATCTCCAAGGTCACGGAGTACCTCCTTAAAGCATTGGAGAAGAAAGAGAAAATCGCGTTCTGCTTTTTCAAAATCTATAATACTGCTGGCTGATGTTATCATGAAACGAAACAATTCTCAGGTTGATGGGGCGCTTTCTGCAGTATTCGAAAAAATTAAATGAGTTACAAATTATGTTATCTTTCCTTGACTGTATTGACTCAAATGAGGGGTATACTCCTCATCTTTCAGCAGATAGTGGATTACAAACACAACCTTTTTAAGGTTTCTGCTTGCCGCCTTTACTATTTATGCTTATCTTGCTCTATAATTTTTTGGGTAAGCCACTAACACCTAATTCATTACCTGTCATGGACAACAAATCAAATGGGAAGCTTATTGCAGTAGCACTAGGCGGGGCTGTCTTAATGGGGTCTCTGTTTTTCGGGTTGTCATTTTTAACCGGGTACAAGGTGCCGGCTGAAAACATTTCGGTAATATTAACTCCTCTGCGCTCCTTCGCAGGCTGGTTTTTGTTGATTTTTTGTGCATCTCTCATTATTATGGGTCTTGGCAAAATGTCATCGAGAATCAGTGATAAGTGGTTTTTAAGTTTTCCTCTCAGTATTATTGCTATTGTTGCCGTAATGTTTGCTCTCCTGTGGTTAAGACCGTCAGGAATTTTATTGTCAACCACGGGCCGCACTACCACGCTGGATGGCAAGTACATTCGTTCAGTCAAAGAGCTGACTGCTTTTCTTGAAAAACCTGCAGCAAACGTTAAAGCTCATCCAGTACCTGCCGGTTTTGATTTTGCAGCCGCAAAGACTCTTACCGATGGTCGTTGCAACAAATGTCATACACTTGCTTCTGTTCAGGATGCTTTCAGAACCAAGTATAAGAAAACAGGTAAAGTTGATGTTGTTGTGAATCGCATGCAGACTAATGCCGGTTCAGGAATAACACCGGATGAAGCGAAAACAATCGTTCTGTATCTGGAGAACAAGTTCTGATATCTGTTTCTTTGTTGTTAGTAATTGCACAGTTTCATAAGAAAAGCCTCAGTGAAGATCATCTGAGGCTTTTTTTATTTCTTTTTTCAACGTGATGAACGAAGATAGTTGACTGAGACGGTCTCGGTTATTCCACCTCTTGCTTTCCATTCAGTTATCACACTGAGTGATCGTGGCTGAAGCGCATCGACAAGGTCATCAAGGATCTTATTGGTGATATTTTCATAAAAAATCCCGGCATTGCGGAACTCGAGAAAATAATATTTCAACGATTTCAGTTCAATACAGGTTTTATCAGGAATATAACGGATTGTTATGGTACCGAAGTCCGGCAGTCCGGTTTTAGGGCAGACCGAGGTAAACTCGGGGTTGACGATCTCGATAGTGTAGTCCCTGTCGGGATAGGTGTTGTCGAAAAGTTCAAGGATTTCTTTTTTCATTGGATGACGGAGATTGATTGAAATTGTTTAACGGTTTTTACGGGTAATTAAGCTTCTTTTTGATGCAAAATAGAAATCCATGGCGATTTATCGGTAAACTCCGTTGTTTTTTTGTTCGTTAAACGTTGAAATCGGCCTCTATTCTACGGGATGCAGTCTTTGTTTCAGGAAAGTAAATTGCAGGTAATTATGCATGAATCCCATGAAGAAGGAGAGAAGGAATTACAGATTCTTTATAAAGCATTGGCGGCTGAATATGATCTTACAGAAGCGCTTTATACCTTCGGAGGGCACTCTTTCAGCTTTTTGAGTGTTCTTGACAGTTATGCTCTTCTT
>CAIVCU010000141.1 GCA_903904495.1 uncultured Chlorobiaceae bacterium | reverse complement strand
TATTACCTTTGGTGATCAGAAAAACTACAGTTGCAACAAAAACAACTGCAAGAGCGATGGAATATTTTGGAAGAAATTTTTGTAGGGACTTCATTGGTACTGTTATTATAAATTCACCTTCAGGAAGTTACATGTTTTGATCTTTTTATCCATTCTGACCTTGGTTTTTCCATAATTTTATCAATCTTTAAACACATTTTTCTTTCCCTGAAATGCAATACGGAGAGTATTGCATAAAAACACTTAATCTACACCTTCAATGGGCGATAATCAAGGTTTACAGAAAAGCTTTCTCGAAACGGTAAAGTTTGACGAAAAAGGACTTGTCCCGGCAATTGTCCAGGACCATGAAACAGGAAAAGTCCTGATGATGGCATGGATGAACCGGGTGAGCCTGGAAATGACACTGGAGAAAAAGAAAGCCTGTTACTGGAGCCGCAGCCGCCAGGAGCTCTGGCTGAAAGGGGAATCCTCCGGAAACATGCAATCGGTTCACGATATTCTGATCGACTGTGACGGTGATACCCTGATTTTAAAAGTTTCCCAGATCGGCGGCGCCTGCCATGTCGGCTATCACTCCTGCTTTTTTCGCAAAGTTAAGGATGACGGCAGCATGGAGATCTGCGACACGCTGATGTTTAACCCTGAGGATGTCTATGGTAAAAAAAGCTGACATGGCGATAAATCAATCAAAAGAGAGCGCCAAATCCCTTAACCAGACCAAATCCAGAGCCTCGATTCAGAGAATGTTTGACGAGGTTGCACCGACCTATGATTTTTTAAATCATCTGCTGAGTCTTGGAATAGATAATTACTGGCGGGCAAAGGCTACAAGCAGGGCAAAAAAACTCCTTGAAAAAAATCCAGCACCAAGGATTCTTGATGTCGCAACAGGTACCGGTGACCTGGCAGACTCGATGGCAAAAATATCCGGGGCCAAGGTTACTGCACTCGACCTTTCACCTGAAATGCTTGCCATCGCACGAAAAAAGTACCCTCAGATCACTTTTCTTGAAGGATACGCGGAAAAACTGCCGTTTAAGGATGCCAGTTTTGATGCCGTCAGTGCAGGGTTTGGAGTGAGAAATTTTGAAGATCTCGGAAAGGGAATGCGGGAGTTCCACCGTGTCCTGAAACCGGGTGGCCATGCGCTCATTATCGAACCGATGATCCCTCGAAACGAGGTGATGAAAAAACTTTACCTGATCTATTTCAAAAAGGTACTGCCAAAAATCGCAGGAATGTTCAGCAAATCCAGTTTTGCCTATGACTACCTGCCACACTCGGTTGAACAGTTTCCTCAGACCACGGCATTTACAGCTATTCTGAAAAAAAGCGGATTCAAAACGGCTGAGTTTTTCCCGATGACTTTTGAAACATCGATTCTTTATATCGCCTCAAAATAATCAAATCTCTTTTTCACGCCAGACCATACCGTCAGGACATTACAACTGACGGTACTGCTGAACAAAAGAGAGCCGTCGGAGAAGTGGGATTGTCCCCGCATACACACAAATACCAACAATATCAGCAAATACGTCCGCCAGTTCAGCTGAGCGGTAGGGCAGATACGATTGGACAATCTCTATCAAAATCCCGTAACCGATCAGCGGGAGAATCTTGAACAACCCGAAACGACTCCTTGGAAAAGCGAAATCCAACAGAAAAGCAAAGGTACAGAAAGCAAGACAATGAAGTCCCTTGTCGCTGTTCACAATTGGGACCACTATCCCATTCCTGATTGTAGCTTGCCAGCTTATGAAGAGCAAAGTAACTGCCAATAAAAGACGAAAGACAATTGTTATATGGTGTCTGTTAACGTTCACAGGTTTGATATTGGTTTCTACTGGTTACTGAGCCGATGGTTTGATTCAATCTCTGCACGGTATTTTGTAAAATTACGGCAGGCATGATCCAACTTCAGCCGGTCTGCATGAATTTGTCTGATAAGCTTTAAAACCTCTTGAGGTTCAGTCACATGAAAAATCATGTGCATATCGCTCTTGTTGAAAAGCTTCCGCTCCATCACCTCATTTTCCAGCCATAAAAGCAGATTTGTCCAGATTCCACCATAGAGAATAATCGGTGTTTCGCAGATATGATCAACCTGGACAAGCTGCCATGCGTAAAACAGTTCGAGCAGGGTTCCGATACCTCCGGGAGCCACAACCACAGCGTCAGAGATGGCCATGAAGGTATCAAGGCGGTTACTGAACAGGTTGAACTCCTCCTTGATATCAAGAAAGTCGTTTGGATTCTGCTCTCTGGGAAGTCTGATGTTCAGGCCGATTGACCGGCTTAGGGAGTGCGCACTTTTTGTACCGGCATTTGCTGCCTGCATCAGTCCTGGACCGCCGCCTGTCACAATATCAAACCCCGACTCAGCCAGGCCTCTGGCTATTTCAAACACATCCTTATAGTCCTTATCACCTTCCTGAATCCTTGCAGATCCGAATATTGCCACCCTGTAGTGAAGATCCATTGTGTTTCCTGTTGAATAAGAGTATGTATTCCTTCCAGTCTGTTACAGCATGGCTTCAAACTCATCCTCCGACACTACCCTTACACCGAGCTTCAAGGCTTTGTCGAGCTTGCTGCCCGGTTCATGTCCGGCAACAACAAGACCGGTTTTTTTACTGACCGACCCAACAACCCGTCCACCCCGCTCAAGCACCAGTTCCGAGGCTTTCTGACGATCATAGCGCTCAAGGCCGCCGGTAAAAAGAACACTTATTCCCTCAAAATTGCTGTTAATCTGCTCTTTCGGCTCCGAAGCACATAGTGGCAACCCTGCTCTTTCAAGCTTCTCAATAAAATCCGGAATGGAAGGCTTTAAAAAGAAATCGCAGATACTCCGGGCAACCACGGGTCCGATATCGGGCACCGTTGAAAGCTCCTCTTCAGTTGCCTGCCTGAGTGCAGAAAATGAAGAATAGGCACTCGCAAGTTCGCGGGCCGTCGCACGACCGACATGACGGATACCAAGTGCGTACAGCAGCCGTTCATAACTTTTTTCACGACTCTCGTCAAGTGCACGCAGAAGATTCTGTGCCGATTTCATGCCCATCCGTTCAAGGCTTTCGAGCTGCGGTTCCTGCAACAGATAAAGATCTCCGACATCACCCACCAGCCTCAGAGCGACAAGCTGATCAACCAGCGCTTTACCCAGAGTCTTGATATCCATGGCATCACGCGAGGCAAAGTGCAGGAGCCTTCCCCTGATCTGGGCAGGGCACTCATCCTCATTGGGACAGTAGTAACTCACCTCGCCCTCAGGCTTTTCAAGTGGCGTCCCGCACTCGGGGCAAACCAGAGGAACCCTCACCAGCTCCGCATCTGAAGGCCGTTCTTGAAGCACCACACTGATCACCTTTGGAATCACCTCGCCTGACTTCTCAATAATCACCCGGTCATGCAGCATAATCCCGAGACGCTCAATCTCATCAAAATTATGGAGGGTGGAACGCGAAACTGTTGAGCCGGCCAGCAGCACCGGTTCGAGCTCCGCCACCGGAGTGATGGTACCAAGCCGACCGACCTGAAACACAACAGCATGCAGTACCGTTTCAGCCTGCTGCGCGGGATATTTGTACGCTATTGCCCAACGCGGGCTTTTAGCTGTAGCACCAAGTTTTGCCCACAAACGGGCATCGTTGAGCTTCAGAACCACACCGTCGGTTTCGTAGGGCAGCTTCCAGCGCTTTTCATCCCACTCTTGAATAAACCGGCTGATATCCTGCAGTTCATGGCACAACCGGTAGTGTCCACCAGTATAAAACCCGAGCTTTTCGAGCTGGCAGAGTCTCAGAAACTGCGAGGTACCCTCATCATCATAACCTTTCAGAAAATATGCGACAAAACTCATGTTGCGGCGTGCAACCTCCCGGGAATCCTGAAGCTTGAGCGACCCTGCGGTTGCATTGCGGGGATTGGCAAACCGGTCTTCCTCCGGACGGCTCTCATTCAGCTGC
>CAIVCU010000140.1 GCA_903904495.1 uncultured Chlorobiaceae bacterium | reverse complement strand
TGCTCCTGCCTCGGATCACGCTTTTGCTTCTCCTGGCTGCACGCTGTCAGAACCAGAAAAAAAGCAAAAAGAACAACCCCGGCAACCCTGAGTCGACTATTTCTTATAGCCATTGAATCCATTGTTCAACCCCTTCTTTTGTGCCATACCACCTGGTATGCGGCGTTGGAAGATGCTCTGCATCAGCAATAGTAACATTTTCAGCACCTTCAAGAAAACAGCTTTTTGCAGGTACTATTCCATCGCCACCCACATTGCCATCATCCTGAACGCTCTGGTAAAACTTATAACACATTTTTTCGACAAAACTTCCCTGAGAATCTCCACGATACTTATCGCTGACAACAGAAACAACCCGGTAACGTGTAAAAAAATCCGCTTGAAGGTACTTGAAAATAAAATCCGTTTTTATTTTCGCATAATATTCATGCGTATGAAATGGTGTCCCGAGAGTAATCAGCTTTCCAACACGCGTGCCGGGATTATAAACATCACCCTGAAAAGGTTTTTCAAGAAGATAGACCATTGCAACACTACCACCGCCGCTATGTGCCACAAGCGTAACCGGTTCACCGGGAAATTGGCGTTCCATCCTTTTGACAACGCCGTCCACAGCTTTCATGACCCGGTTAGTGGACCTTTCCGGAGAAGGTGGAAATCCTATCCAGTCAACAAGTGATATGGGAGCAATTGCGATTTTCTCTTTTGGAATATACAAAGCAAGAGCATCTCTCATAACGTCATACAGGGAATCCCAGAACAGAACGCCTGGAATGATCACTACAGGATTTTGCGGTACTGCCTTCATGATAGGTTCAGATTGGTAATACAACTCCAGAGACACTTCTGTGCAATAAATATGTTATGACCATTTTTTAAGCAGTTCAACAAGCAGACTTACTCCGAAGCCAGTCCCGCCACTCACCTTGCCTCCGGCTTTCGGTAGAAATGATGGACCTGCAATATCGATGTGAGCCCAGTTTTTATGGCTATCAATAAATTTTTCAAGAAATTTTGCAGCAGTAATGGAACCTGCCCCGCGGCCACCGGTATTGTTCACATCAGCAACGTCAGACTTTATCTGCTCATCATAGACATCCCAAAGCGGCATCCGCCATACTTTTTCACCGGACTGCTGCCCCGCCTGAAATATTTCATCAGCCAGTTTATCGTTATTGCTGAAAAGGCCGGCAACTGGATACCCGAGCGCAACAATGCAGGCTCCGGTAAGTGTTGCAAGATCAATAATCACGTCCGGTTTGTATTTCTCTTTTGCATACGTAAGGGCATCAGCAAGAATCAGACGACCCTCAGCATCAGTATTGCCAACTTCAACCGTAATTCCTGAATAGGTTGTAATAACATCGCCAGGCTTCAGCGCTGTACCGCTTGGCATATTGTCTGTGGCCGGAATAAATCCGATAACATGCAGGGGCAGCCCGAGACGGCTCGCAGCCTCAACCGTACCCAGAACACTTGCAGCACCTGACATATCTGACTTCATTTCGCCCATATTTTCAGAAGGCTTGAGCGAAATTCCACCGGAATCAAAGGTTACACCTTTACCGACAAGTGCGACAACAAGTTTGGCTTTCCCTTCTGGCTTGTAGTCAAGCACCGTAAAGGTCGGGGGATAAAAACTGCCTTGATTGACAGCGAGCAAACCGCCCATACCGAGTGATTCTATCTGTTTCTTATGCAGAACAGTAACATCATACCCATGTTTTTTGCCAGACTCCACTGCTGCTTTCGAAATATCATCCGCCTGCAGATAATTTCCCGGAAGATTGACAAGGTCTCTGGCCATCTTCTGGCATGACGCGACAATTTTTCCTTCAGCTGCTCCTTTCTCAACATCTTCAGACAATTCAGCATCAACCCTCAGTAAAAGCTCGGCAATCCCTTTAGATTTCCCGTCAGATTTCTTTTTATCCAGCTTGCCGCTTTTCAGGCGATCAAACCGGTATGAGCCGACAGAACATCCCTCCACAAGGGCAGCTGCCAAGGTTGCTGTTGTTTGTCCGGTTTGTGCCGCAAGAGCCTCAATTCCAAAACAGTCAACAGCTACTTGTTCAAGTTTCATCTCCACTGCTTTTGATGCAATGGACACGGAAGCCTTCCGCCAGTCATCAAGAGTTTTCCCCTCTCCAAGACCAAGCAGCGCAATCCGTGATGCCTTGTTCTGTTTGCCTTCACCATACAAAATAACAACCTCACCGGCATCAGCTTTGAAATCTTTCAACACCTGTACATCAAATCCTAACGCGACAAGCACATCTTCAGCTTCTTTTTTCAACGAACTGCTGCTGAACGGCAGAACAAGAAGATCAGCGGAAACCTGGTCAAGACTTTTTTCTATTATCGATATTTTCATGTCGTTACTTGCCATAGTTAAGAAGTTCTTTATTTGTTTCTTTATGCTCCCTGAGGAATGATCTCAGGTCTTCCAGCAATACTTTCTGGGCCTTGTCTGATGAAAACTGGAAGAGACATCCTGCTGCGTTCATATGTCCGCCTCCACCATATTTCTGAGCCAGTTTATTAACATAGATAGTGCCACGCGACCTGAAACTTGCCTTGGTTCTTCCGTCCTGCATTTCAACAATCAGAACGGCAATACGGACTGAAGGCACGCTTAAAAGATAGCGGATAATAAGATCGGTATCAAACAATTTGCTCCCGGTCGCCTTAAGCATATCCTGCGAAATGAAAAGCCAGGAAATATCCCCATCATCGAGTATTGAAATGGCACTCAGTGCCGCGCCAAGCAGTTTCAGTGCATGAGTAGAAAGAGAGTTGTAAATCCTGTCGTAAATCTCTGCCGGGTCAGCGCCTTTGCTTACAAGGTCTCCCGCAAGCATATAGACATAAGGCGATGTTTTGGGAAATCTGAACGATCCGGTATCCGTCATAACGGCAACGTAAAGAGCTGTGGCAATTTCAGGAGTAAAGAGCACTCGACCTAAGCGCTCCTGCAGGGCATTCACGAACCCGTACACAAGCTCCCCGGTCGATGAGGCATAGCTTTCACACACCATAACATCCGTAAAATCTTCCGGTTCAAGATGATGGTCAATGCAGACAATTTTCAGAGCGCCGAGTTCTTTTGAAAAACCTACATGAGGCCAAAGAGAACCCATCCTGTCATGCAAGTTGGCATCAAGCAGAATAACAACATCACAGAGCGACAGCTCCTGAATAGCCTCCTCGCTTTTGTTATTGAATAGATGTATCGGGTAGAGCTGTTTGAGAAACTGGTAATTCGGGGGAACGTCCGTTGGGTTGACAATAGTGACCTCCTTGCCAAGTGCCTTGAGTACTCTTGCTAAAGCAACTTCACTGCCGAGACCGTCGCCATCAGAATTTTCATGGGTTGTAATAACAAAGTGCTGCCCTTC
>CAIVCU010000139.1 GCA_903904495.1 uncultured Chlorobiaceae bacterium | reverse complement strand
CCATCTCCTCCCCCCAACTCTTCACTGCCCCCTGCCCCCTACAAAATTAGGGGACGTTGTTGAATAGCGATAAAAGTCATCTTTTTCATTAAATATAAAATCACATTAACCCTATATATTAAATTATCTTAAACGATATTATCCATGGAGGTTCTTCACCGAATTTGTAGGGTTATCCTTTAATCACACATTAATTTCAGGAGTGCCTCTTTCTCGGCAACCTTGATGCCCTGCGCGACTGGGGACATGCGAAAGATTATGAGCCTATTCGTAAATAAACCCAACTTTTCTGAACGCTATGATAGATGCCGCCATGAACAACAATGCCTCATATCGTTCGTTAAGCTTTTCAAACCTAACCAGAATCTTGCGAAACCGATTGAACCATGAGTGAGATACTTCTACAACCCATCTGCGAGCCTTGTAATTCGGGTTATCTTTTTTCTCCTGAACCTCTTCGTTAAGTTGTTTTACATGAGGAATATACCGTTCAGATAGAATAATCAGAAGGGCGGGCTTTCCTTTATATCCTTTATCAGCACAAAGGTGTTGTTCGCTATCTGGACGATTAACCACAATATTTTCAAGCACTGCTTTCAGTTGAGTGACATCGTGCCGGTTTGCTCCGGTTACGACTATCGAGAGCGGGACCCCACGCCCGTCTACCAGTATATTGCGCTTTGTGCCTTTTTTTTCCCCTGTCCGTTGGATTTCGTCCAACAGTTTCTTGTGCAAGCGGAGCTTTCGTCATGGCGCCATCTATGCTTTGCCACTTCCATGCTATTCCTTCCATATCATCATATTCTGCAAGCCCCTTCTGCCAGAGTGCAAGAAAAAAGCCTTTACGCTGCCATCGTGCAAAATGGGTGTAAATGGCACTGGGACTGCCAAACCGTTCTTTTGGCAAGGCTTGCCACTGACAACCTGTTCGCAGGACAAACATAATGCCTTCAAAGATCGTTCTTGATCGGATCGGTTTGCGTCCTCCTCCTGATTTTCGTTTGTACTCTTTATTTGGATCCCTCTCGGGTGGAGGTATAAGTGGCTCAACCACATTCCAGAACGAGTCAGATACTTCCCATGATTTGAGTTTTGGCATAACTTCTCCCATTGTAATAAATTACTTTTGGGAGAAAAATAATACTTTGCTACTGGATATGAAAATTATTTACGAATAATCTCTTAATACTCTCAATCTCGCTTTCAGTCGTCTGCTGCGTCGAAAATGGCAGCTGAACAGGCAGATTTCCGACAAGGCTCCTGATTTGCTCTTTGAAGGGAAGATATTCCGGAAGGGTTTCAAATACAAGTCCGAAGGCGCCACTGACAGACTCCATAAGGTCTCCGATAGCATTCTTGCTGTCCATCTCCCCCTTCACAATGCGACCGATAAGGTTGCTGATGCCGGGAACGATCTGCTGAAGGGTGTCCCGACCCATTTCCGCTCCGTAGGTGAATAACGCCAGCGGGTTGGTGAAAAGCATTCGACGAACCTCTTCAGGGCGTGAAAGCGCTTTGACTGTACCCTCTTTAGCAATCGTGGCCTGGCAGGCCATGCGTCCGCCACCTGCAATCTGGCGAGGAGAGAGAAAAGCCTTTTCTACGTCGCTAAGCGGCGCCAGACAGTCGACACCCTCTTGCACGGTCACGTAACTGGCCTGGCATACTCCGTGCCCGCCGCAGATATATCCCACATGACTGTGGTTGAGCCTTGCTGATTTGCCGAGGGTCTGCCCGACGGAAGAGGCGCAAATCTTGTCGTTAATTATAACATTCATATTATGAATGAGTTTAGTGTATTTGCGCGATTATCAATGCAGTATGAGGAGATAACTACCGTAATTTACAACCCGCAACAATAACTTACAATTCTACTCCGTCGAGCCTTTAAGTTAGACCCCTCACAGGAGTTCGGGGTGACAGGGAAGAGTTCGGTGGGAGAGGGAAGAGTTGGCAGTGGGCAGTCGGCAGTGATGAGTAATTGTGGTGCGTTGCCCGCAACAGCTTAAATTGTATCTTGGCAAGCATGGCATTAGGGCACATAAAAAAATATGAAGACAGAGCAAACGCTTTCAAGCCCTGTATCAAAAAGAATTGAGTCTCAGTTAGATCCGCGTCCTTTGGTTACTGGCGATTATACCCTGAACGAACTTGTTGTTCAGGAGTTTGTTCTTGATGGCGGTGCCATATTCTGTTATGCCGAAACCTCTTTGGGGAAAAGCAACTGATGTGAGATAAATTATCACTCTTAAGGAACAAGCGTATTGAAAAAGCAGGATATTGAACTTTTCCGCGCAAAGATATTTGAATTTTACCGGTTGAATGGACGGTCGTTTCCCTGGAGGAATACTACCGATCGGTATGCCGTCATGATCAGCGAAATCATGCTCCAGCAGACTCAGGCGGAAAGGGTGGTTCCGAGGTTTGAGGCATGGTTGCATCAATTTCCCGATATTGCCACACTTGCATCTGCTCCGCTTCGAGAGGTGCTGTCGCTCTGGAGCGGCCTTGGCTACAACTCAAGAGCTCTAAGGCTCCAGCGATGTGCCGCTCTCATTATGGACTCTTATGGAGGAATAGTTCCAGGAGATCCCGCGATACTGAAAACCCTTCCCGGTATTGGTGAGTATACCTGTCGATCGATTCCTGTATTTGCCGACAATTTTGATACAGCGGCTGTCGACACCAATATCCGCAGAATCATGATTTATGAATTAGGGCTTCCTGAAGATATTTCACCACATAGACTGCAGCATGAGGCTGAAGACCTGGTTCCGCCTGGAAAAAGCCGTGACTGGCATAATGCATTGATGGACTATGGCTCTCTTGTACTGACCAGTAAAAAGAGTGGTATACGCCCCCTGACAAAGCAGTCAAAATTTCAGGGCTCAAAGCGATGGTATCGCGGAAAACTCATCAAGGAACTTGTCAATAACGATGGTATGTTTCTCCAGGAGATCAGTGAAAAATATGCTTCCTGCCCTTGGGATCTTGAGGACATTATCAGTGACCTCATTACCGAAGGACTGGTTGAACGCCAGAAGAGCACCGGAACCGGTGCTCAATCTATCCTGAAAATCAAAGGCAGTTAACTCTCTTTATTGTCAGGAGGTTGCATCAGTTGGCATATTCAGCACTACTCGGTGTTATAGACCATGTTGAGAGTATTGTACACCTTGTCAATTTCAGCGGCATATCTGGTTATGATTTCTTTGCGCTTAACCTTGAGTGTCGGGGTCATATGGCCGTTTTCAATGGTAAATGCATCGTCGACAAGCAGGAACTTCCGGACTTTTTCATGGGTTGCAAGCTGACGTGAAACGGTACGCAGAAGTTTTTCAAAAATCTGCTGAACACTCTTGTGCTGTATCAACTCTTTGTTGGTGGTCACTTGAATGCCTTCAGTAACGGCGAACTCTTTGAGCTTATTGAAGTCAGGAACAATAAGGGCGATCAGAAAGGGTCTTTTTTCACCTATTACAATAACCTGATCCACATAAGGGCTTTCTATAATAAGATTTTCAATAGGCATAGGAGCAATATTTTTACCCCCGGATGTGACGATAATATGTTTTTTACGATCAGTTATCTTTAAATACCCATCCTTGTCGATTTCTCCGATATCTCCGCTGTAGAACCATCCATCCTTGATGACCTGCCGGGTAGCCTCTTCATCCTTCCAGTACCCCTTCATTATATTCGGCCCTTTGAAGAGGATTTCGCCGTCTTCAGCAATTTTCAGCTGTACATTGTCAACTGTCGGGCCTACGGTTCCGTACTTTATTTTTTCAGGTCTGTTTACGTTGGTGATAGGTGATGTCTCAGTCAGACCGAATCCTTCAAGGATACTGATATCGAGTGACTGAAAAAATTCACCGATCTTTTGCGGGAGTGCCGCTCCCCCGGAAACAAAATATCGAAGTCTTCCGCCTAACTTGTTTTTGATTTTATGATAGACAAGCTTTTCGGCGAGAGCATGCTGTAACGATAGCAAAGTTGACGATTTGCCTTTATTATTGATTTCCCGGTGATATTTTTCGCCAGTGCTCATAGCCCAGGCAAATACTTTCTGCTTGATGGTACTCTCGGCAGCAATCTGCTTGAGGATACTCATCTTGATGCGGTCGAACAGCCTTGGCACAGTAAAGATTATTGTTGGCCGGGCCTCTGTCATGTTCAGTGAAATTGTTTCAACGCTTTCGGCGAGGTAAATGCTTGCACCGCAGGAAAAAAGAAGGTAATAACCACCTGTTCGTTCATAGGCATGGGAGAGTGGAAGGAAGGAGAGACCACAGTCGGATTCGTCAAGACGAATAATTGATGATGAAGATTTTACATTTTCACAAATATTCCGGTGCGTAAGCATCACTCCTTTCGGAAGTCCCGTCGTACCGGATGTGTAAATGATGGTGGCAACATCGTCAGGTTCAACAGGCGCCGCTTCAAGGAACCATGGCTTTTCGTCAAGAATTTTTTTGCCCTCATCCTTGGCCTGGTTCAGATCAAGAACATCCTCAACACTCTCCTCCAGACGGTTCATAACTACGACAAGACACAATTCCGGCAAGTTCTGCCAGATCGAGATTATTTTACCAAGCTGCAGCATGTTTGAAACAACGATCGCCTTGGCGCTGCAGTTGTTGAGAATGAATTCGATTTGATTAGGCGGCAGGGAAGGGTAAAGAGGGACATTGATCGCCCCGAGATTCAGGATAGCCATATCTGCCAGGTACCACCCCGGCCTGTTTTCCGAAAGAATAGCTACCCGATCCTTGGACGTTATACCGTTTTGTTTTAAAAATGCAGAAAAATGGTGGACATCCTCTTCGAGTGCGGTATAAAAAATGGGTTCGTAGACACCATTAACCTTTCTTGCAATCGGGAATTTAGAATCCTGCCCTCTGTAATGGGTAAAAACAGAGAAGAAAAGTTCGGGTAATGTCTGAAAGTCGGAATTGATAAGTCCCATCAGCAAGAAAGTTTTTCTTGTGGAAAAAAGCCTTTATGAAGAAAATAACCAGGAATTACGACAGGGTCTGCAAAATGGGGGTTAATGACTGCATCAGCTCCCTGAAAGCCGATTCATGATTGAAGCAATAATTAACAAATATTTAACAATACAACCATAGACTGCATTACTTTTTTTGGCAGTAAAGCATGGAGTAAAATACCTCTACTGGCCTTTTTATTTGAGGTTACTGTAGATACATGCTGAGGAATAAAAACAAAACAGTAGCGCTTTAAGCTGAAACTGGCATTTCAAATGCAGAATGACGACAAGCTGTCGGGAGAATGAGTGTGGAAATCGAAGAAGCATTTACAATACAAGGCAACCCGGGCTTTCGCAAGGTTGCCTTGTAAAAAAGTCTAATGCGTGAACAACCTGCTATTGAGCCACAAAGTGAGCTCTTCTGTTCTGGGCCCATGCATCTTCGCTGTGACCTTCAGCAAAAGGTTTTTCTTCGCCATAGCTGACAGTTTTAAGACGTGAAGGTTCAACGCCAAGATTAACGATGTAATCTTTTGCACTGTTGGCCCTGCGTTCGCCAAGAGCAAGGTTATACTCATTGGTGCCTCTTTCATCACAATGACCTTCGATGATAACCTTTCTGCCTGCCGATGCTTGTATCCAGTTCGCATTGGTTTTCAGCTGATCGACAGCATCCGTGCGTAGCTCTGACTTATCAAAATCATAAAATATATCACCTAGGCCAGGTAAAACAACAGCAGGAGGCGGTGGAGGCGGAGGTGCTATAACGACAGGTGTTTCATGACAGCATGCACCCAGAAACAGCATACCGGGAATGAACAGAGTTCTTAATAAAGGTTTGATTGATTTCATGGTATCCTTTTTATTTTTAGTTTATTAAGGCAAAAAATTAATAAAAATTCTGCAAAAAAAAAATCGTAAATGCATGATATACGATGCACCGGCGATATTAATTTTATTGCAGTCTGATCTCTATTATCGTGCTGTAAAAAGTTTTGAAGTGGTTCCTGAATGCCTTCGTGAATGCAAAGAGGTTTAAAATGCAGGGATTTTTTATATTAAAGTTCAGAGGGTTGTGCTGATTGTGAAAAGCATGTTCCGCCATTGATGTGATGACATACTTGAACCCTGCAGCTTACTTGTTGTTTTGCTGAAGGCTCCAGTTTAAACTCTGGGGCTTTCTTTTTTTATCGGTTCTTTGCTGTTCTTTTATTCCTCAGTGCGGCTCTTTCAGCCATTAGAGTATGTAATTTTTCACATTGAGTAATGATGGGTTTACATTTTTTTAGCCTTATTTCCTGATTTTTCATGCAGATGACAAAAAAATCCGGCTCTTCATGGACTGGTTATGCCGGGCTTGCCCTTGGCATTATCCTGATAGCCTATCTTTTCAGCCAGATTGACCTTCAGGTGGCGATTGGAAGGATTTCGAAGATCGGTTTTTCTTCAGTATTTATTCTACTTCCCTATTTAGCACTTCATCTCATAGAAACATTTGCCTGGATCAAGCTTTTTCCTCGCACCATTACCGCAATACCGTTTTTCAAGATTCTTAAAATACAGATCATTTCAGAAACCGTTTCCATGACCTTGCCTGCCGGCGTGGCTGTCGGGGAGCCTCTGCGTCCATTCCTCTGCTACCGGTTTCTCAAGATTCCGCTTCCCGCAGGTGTTGCAAGCGTAGCCATCCGTAAACTCATGCTTGGTGTGTCCCAGGGACTTTATACTCTTTTTGGCGCTGTTGCAGGCTTTTCGCTTCTGCAAAAAGCTTCCGTTCAGATGCTCGGGTTCGAGGGCCTTGGATATATTATGGTTGCTACCGGTACGGTGATTTTTTTGTTTTTTCTTCTTCTTCTCATGCTTTTGCTCAACGGAAAAGCTGCGCATAATCTGCATGGTTTTTTAATGCGTATTCCGTTCAAGAGAATTAAAGCATGGCTGATTACCAGGGAATCCGGGTTTCTCGATACCGATGAGGAACTTAAAAGTTACAGAGGTCCTTTTACCTTGAGGCTTTTCATGGTCATGCTCTACTATATTGTTGCCTGGAGTACGCTTGCCGTTGAGAGTTATATTATTCTGACATTGCTGGGTGTCCATATCTCATTTTTTCAGGTACTCGCTATTGATACCGCAATTACCATTCTTCGCGCGTTGTTCTTTTTTATTCCTTCAGGGCTTGGTGTCCAGGACCTTGGCTACCTGGCGTTTTTTCAGGCACTCGGCATACAGGACTTCCTTGCTTACGGAGCAGCATTTGTACTCTTAAGACGTTTCAAGGAGGTACTCTGGTACGCAGCAGGGTATGGAGTCATGTTTTTTTCAGGTGTGCATCTCCGTGATGCCGAAGGAGCCACTGAGAGAGAGTCATGAAGAAAAAGATTTTATTTATTTGCGGTTCGATGAACCAGACGACCCAGATGCATCAGATTGCCGGGTGGCTGACCGATTATGACCAGTATTTTTCGCCATTTTTCAGCGATGGGATCCTCGGCGCAGCAAGCGAACGCGGGCTTCTTGAGTTTACCATTATGGGTCGCAAGCGCTCCGAACGTACGCTCGACTATCTTCGTTCACATAATCTGACACTTGATATCGGGGGACTCCAGCATGCCTATGATCTTGTGGTAACCTGCACTGATCTGATTGTCCCGAAGCATATCCGCCATAAAAAAATTGTACTGGTTCAGGAAGGAATGACAGAACCCGAAACGGTGCTCTACCATCTGGCAAGAAACTTTCAGTGGATTCCCCGATGGATTGCCGGTACCTCCACAACAGGATTATCCGATTCTTACGAAAAGTTCTGTGTCGCCAGTGAAGGATACCGCGAACTGTTTATTCGCAAGGGAGTAAATCCTCTCAAGATTGAGGTCACAAGTATTCCGAATTTTGACAATTGCGAGCAGTACCTGCACAATGACTTTAAATATCACGATTATGTTCTTGTCTGTACATCGGACAATCGCGAAACTTTTATTTACGAAAATCGTGCCAAAAATATCAGGAAGTATCTTGATATGACTGAAGGCTCTCAGCTGATTTTCAAGCTTCATCCAAATGAAAATCATGAAAGAGCTATAAGGGAAATCGAGCTTTATGCGCCGGAAAGTCTTGTATTCAGTGAAGGCAAGACTGAAGAGATGATAGCAAACTCCCGTATGCTGATAGCTCAGTTTTCATCCACCATTTTTGTTGGATCGGCTTTGAACAAAATTGTGCACTGCGGTTTGCCTCCCGAAGTGTTAAAATCGCTCACTCCCTTGCAGAATAAATCTGCTGCAAAAAAGATCGCTGATGTCTGCCGGCAGGTCATTGACTGCTGAACCAAAACGTACCTATTTTAATCCAATGCATACCGTAGCAATCATTCCTGCAAGGGGAGGGTCAAAGGGCCTCAAAAACAAGAATATTCACCCTGTAGCAGGAAAACCACTGCTTGCATGGACTGTTTTACAAGCTCTTGCCTCTACAAGCATCGACCGGGTTTTTGTCACCACCGAAGACCAGGCCATAGCCAACGTAGCTTCAGAGTACGGGGCTGAGGTGATCATACGTCCCCCTGAACTTTCGGGCGACAAAGCAACGTCCGAATCGGCAATTCTGCATGCCGTCGGTGTTGTCGAGCAGGACTACCACCTACCAGTGGAGACAATTGTTTTTCTCCAGGCAACATCCCCGTTACGAAAACCCGGAGATATCGATCGGGCGGTAGAAATTTTTCTTCGCGATGGGGCTGATTCGCTGATCTCCGTTACTAAGGCAGACGATCTTACCATTTGGGAATCAAAGGAAGGCGAATGGACAAGCTTGAACTTTGATTATCGCAACCGCGGCATGCGCCAGGATCGCCCGTCTCAGTTCATAGAAAATGGTTCAATCTATATATTCAAACCTGAAACGCTTACTTTATTCGGAAACAGGATCGGCGATAAGCTTTCAGCCTATGAAATGGAGTTTTGGCAGACTTGGGAGATTGATACTATTGAAGAAATAGATTTAATTGAGTATTACTTTAATAAAAAGCACCTGGCAGATCCGGATGTGAACCAATAAAACCTTTAGATCACTGTTTTTATGAATTTCTTTTTATCCACCGATCTTGTTATCGGGGTAAATGAAGCACTGAACCTGCATGAGCATGTAGCTCAATTGGGAGTGCAGAAGCCCGGTATCATTTACGATGCCAACGTGACTGGCAGCCTTTATTTTCAGGATGTTTTGAGAAACCTTACATCCGCCTATTCCAACTCGGTAGTGTATTGCAACGAATTCGGCGGTGAGCCGACTTATGCTCATCTTGAAAATGTTGCAGAATTTTTTCGGAGCAATCCGCCTGATGTCATTGTCGCAATAGGTGGAGGCAGTACCCTTGACCTCGGTAAAGGGGTGGCACTGCTTATGACGAACAACGTTCCAGCCCTCTCGCTCAAAGGATTTCCCACAGGAGTGAACGATCCTCTTCCGCTTGTAACCGTACCATCGCTTCTGGGCAGTGGAGCTGAGGTAAGCTTTAATGCGGTATTTATAGACGAGGCTGAAGGGCGTAAACTTGGTATCAACAGTAAAAAGAACTTCCCCAAAAAAGCAATTATCGACCCGCAACTCTCCATGACAGCCCCTATTGAAAGCGTTATTGCTTCAGCCATGGACAGTCTCGTGCACTGCGTTGACAGCTTCGGTTCGATTAAGCATACCGCGTTGAGCAGAATTTTTTCTATCGAGGGGTTTCAGCGGACTTTTTACGCCCTGCAGCAGAACCAGCTCGATCGGGCAGAATCAAGGCTCGATCTTGCTATAGGAAGCGTTTGCGGCACCGTGGCTCTCATGAACTCCGGAGATGGACCGACCAACGGTTTTGCCT
>CAIVCU010000138.1 GCA_903904495.1 uncultured Chlorobiaceae bacterium | reverse complement strand
TCAAAGGCACCAAGTTCGACATAGTGAGCCATTTCCTGAGCCCTGATAAGTATGGCTTCCAACTCATCGTCATCTATAGAGGGAAAATAGGAACGGCTCTGAACAGAAAAATGAAATCCTGCATGTGCAAAAAGATCGATTGTTGAATCCTGAAGACTCCCCTTCGGTAAACCAAGTTTCAGAACCTTGTTTGAATCAGTCATAGTAACAACTGTCTATATATTAACGTTATAACTCTTTGAGTTGAAAAACTCCATTTTTAAAAACACCATAGGGTAAACTTCCATCTATCCATGATCCGAGATTGACATATCTGCATGGCTGAACGGAAAGCTGCTTTATCCCCTGAACATGATTATGGCCGCACACAAAATAATCAAACTTCTTTTCAGCCGCCAGCGATTCAGCAAAGTTTAATAAACGATCCGTTTCAAAAACACGAACCACTTTTTTTTGATGATCACGGCTGAACCGCGATAGACTCTTCATCAAACCGATAGCAAGATCCGGATGAAACTCCAAAAGAGAGAGATTAAAGCGGTTCCTTACAATACGGGCAAAGAGCTTATAGCCAATATCCCCTTTCCCCAGGCCATCTCCATGAGCAAGCAGAAATTTACGACCGTCAATCAGCTGCTCATGCATTCCATAGATCGTCTTCACCCCAAGCTCATCATCAAAATATCGCCCAAGATAAAAATCATGGTTTCCCGCTAAATACACTACCTCGATATTATGGCGAACAAGATCAGACAATAAACAAATAAATCGGGTAAACCCTTTCGGAATAAGATGACGAAACTCCATCCAGTAATCAAGAATATCTCCAAGCATATAGAGTGAACGGCCTTCCGCCTTAATAATTTCAAAAAGCCGTTCGAGGTTGTCCAGCTTGAGCTGCTCGCTTTTTTTGTCCTGCAGTCCTATATGAATGTCGCTGATAAAATAAATGGCCGGCATATCCTCCGTCTTCATGCGTTCATCTCACAAATAACTGGCTGCAGCAACGACCGCCAAAGGTATGGTAAGGTTATCAACCTCTTTTGGACTTACACCTTCTACTACAGTGGCTATAAGCGCAATAGTCACAATCTTTCCTGCATCAAACATTTCCGGGATAATGAGCCAGACAAAAAACATCCCGGCAAAAAGACTGCCGACAAGAAATGCAAGACTGCCTTCAACACTTTTATCACTGAGTACCCGATATTTCAATTTGCCGTAACGTGTCCCGATTATCGGAGCCAGACCATCTCCCCAACCAAGAATCGCCATTGCCAGCACACCAGTAAACTGCTTGTAATAGAGAGTACCGCAGATTATGGCCACAATCACAAAATAGAGAGTACCTTTGAGCAGTTCACGCTTGTCGCCGGTACGGGTCATGGTTTTCACCGCCTGGTCGTCATCTGCGGCAAACAACCCCTTCTGGATCAGCAGTACCGTCCAAACAGCAAATACGGTTATATTAAGATAGTGCGACCAGCCTGCATCAATAAAAAGCGGAAGAAAAATAATGGCTGAACCGGCACAGATATGGGTGATCTTTCGGCTGATATCTCGTGGAAGCGCATGATTGGTTACAAGATAATCCATAAGAGGAGGAACGCTGAACACATAGACAAAGGTCAGCAAGGTAACCAGTGCATTATGCCATACAACTGGAAGCGAAAAAAAGGTTGCTTGAAGAGTATTCATAGCATCATAATGATTTAAGGATTACGCTATTTCCTGAACAATGAAATTATTGAACATAGAGTGCTCAGGCGATCCCTGAAAAAAATCGTATCACTGTAACCTTCCTGATGCTTGCAGAACCTTATCACCACCTCAACGTCATATATCC
>CAIVCU010000137.1 GCA_903904495.1 uncultured Chlorobiaceae bacterium | reverse complement strand
CTCGCCCGCATTGCCTCAGACAGGGAGCCGGAAGTAAGCGTGATTCGATTGCCTGATATCAGATCGGTCGATACCGCTCTGAAATTGACCGGTAGAGAGGAAAAATCACCTCTGGGCTTATAAAGACCGTTCAGCGTCAGAAGATCGAGGGTTTCTGCTATCTTTTGAGCGGAATTAAGCGATTTCGGCATGAGCAGTTTCAGCTTTTCGAACCTGAGTGCTATTGATGCCCGGTCCCGGATTCGTTGCTGTTCTAGAAAAATATTTGATCGGGAATAATCATTATTAAAAGAGGTAATGGCTTGCCAGGGAAGGGAGTGAGCTATTTCTTCCAGTTTATCCCCGCTGTACCCGCAACTGTAAAGGCCTCCGATAATGGCGCCTATGCTTGTGCCTGCAATAAAATCAACCGGAACGCCCTTTTCATCAAAAGCTTTAAGGACGCCTATCTGTGAAAGGCCGTTGGCACCTCCGCCCGAAAGTGCAAGACCGACTGTTTTTCTGGCTGGCCTCATAAAGGGACGAAGAGCAAATCGATGCTGAGGAAGTTCAAGCGTATCGGGATAGACGATTGTTGAAGCAAAAGCAACGCCGGGTGCTGTCATTGCCGTCAGAAAAACGGTAATGAGTGCAGAGATGTAAAAAACTATTCTTACGTTCAACAATGTTTTCGCTCCTAGTTCAAAGACTTGTGACAAGAGACCTGAATAGGCTGTTTTTGAGTTCTCATGCGGACTTTATATCTTGAACTTTAATGTATAACCTTTACTCCTAATTGTGAAAATGGCTTGGTTCAAACGGGTAAAACCCTCAATACGTCCGACAGACAAGCGTGATATGCCAGAAGGATTGTGGTGGAAATGTGAAGAGTGCGGTGCGATGCTCCATAAAAAACAGCTTGAAGATCATTTCTTTACCTGTTCGGAATGCGATCACCATTTCAGAATATCTCCGTATAAGTATTTTTCAATTCTTTTTGACGACGATCAGTATATCGAGTTTGATGACAAGTTGCGTGCAGCAGATCCTCTTGGTTTTACTGATACCAAAAAATATCCGGACCGTGTTCACGATACTATAGAAAAAAGCGGTAAAACTGAGGCCTGCCGAAATGCTCATGGCATGAGTGGCGGGCAGCAGCTGGTTATTTCAGCCATGGATTTTGGTTTTATCGGTGGTTCCATGGGGTCGGTTGTCGGCGAAAAAATTGCACGTGCCGTCGACAAGTCGCTTGAGCTTAATGCGCCTCTCTTGGTTATTTCCCAGTCAGGCGGTGCCCGAATGATGGAAGGTGCTTTCAGTCTTATGCAGATGGCTAAAACAGCAGCCCGTCTTACCCTCCTCAATGAGAAAAAACTGCCATATATCTCTCTTTTGACTGATCCTACCATGGGAGGTATAAGTGCCTCCTTTGCCATGCTTGGCGATATCAATATCAGCGAGCCTAAAGCCCTTATCGGCTTTGCAGGTCCCAGGGTGATCAGAGATACCATCAAAAGGGATCTGCCCGAAGGATTTCAGCGAGCCGAATTTTTATTCGACCATGGATTTCTCGACCGTATCATCCATCGGAGGGAGTTGAAAACCCAGCTGGTCAGTCTGCTCAGTATGCTGAAAGTTTAAAGCCAGCCAAGTGCAGCTGCAGTAACAGGGAACTGTGCGATGAAAATCTTTTTGATTGCAATGGCAATTTCCCTGTGTTCTTTTTGTGTGCTTTTGTCAGTCCGTACCTCCAGATAGTGGATCCAGCTTCTCACAGAGCCCTTCATATAGAGTTTTGTGCGGGTTGCGAGTGGCAGAAGCACTCTTGCGCACTCCTTGGCAATTCCCTTTTCAAGAGCGCTCTTATACTCTTCAAGTGCTAAACGCGTAACTCGATCCTGTGAATCGTCAAACCATTTTTTTGTCGAGTCATCAAGATCATCAAGTGAGTTCTGCCGGTTTTTGCTGTCCTGTCGTCTCGGCTGGTATCGTTCGATTTCCTGTGCTTCAGCGTACCGTTGTGAGAATTCCTGGAACTGAAAGCTTTTGTGCCGGAGAATCTGGGGCGAAATGGCTCTCGAGGTCACAATTTCAACACTCATATCCACCATTTCAAAGACGCTCCAGTGTTTGTGCGTAATGCAAAAGGCGAGCAGTTTTTCGTAATCAGGCGTTTCCTGATGTGGGCTTGATACTCGTGCGCAGTAAGCGATAAGTCCTTCAGGAGTAAGGGGCTGGTTTTCAACCTGGATAAGCGGAGCTGTGACTGCAATGAGGCGTACCTGCATGTTCCTCGATATTTTTAAGCATTGATTTTTTACAATCTGAAATTTAATGCCATTTTGGTCAAAACCATCCTTTTTTGCTAATTGGAACCGGATTTCTTGATTTGTTGTTATCACTACGTATTTTAACACTATTTCTATCCGGAACTCAGCAATTGGGATGAATGGGCAATAGCAATCCCCGTTGCAGTCTGATTTTATTAAAGGCTTTCAAAATTCAAACGACAGGGCAGTTATGGCAAATATTAATTTTGGTTTTGAGCATCATGCCAAAAAAATGTATTCGGGAGCTATAGAAGAGAGTAT
>CAIVCU010000136.1 GCA_903904495.1 uncultured Chlorobiaceae bacterium | reverse complement strand
GGATCTTCAAAGATTTCCAAACCAACTGGCGCAAGGCAAGGCCTGGTATTGCCGCACTACTGAGGCCAGAAATCTATGCTGAAAGTATCGATGGGGAAGCCCTGCTTTGGGCAGCTCAACGCTTGCAAAAAGAAGGTGGCAATAAAGCCTCTCAAAAAAAACTCATTTTGTTTTCAGATGGCTGCCCGATGGATAGAGCCACTATTGAAGCGAATGGAGAGCATTTTCTTAAGAGCCATCTTATTCAAACAATTGCATGGTGTGAACAACAAGGTCAGTTTGAGTTGTGGGGATGTGGAATTGGGGAAGAGTTAAGGCCCTTCTTTCCAAATCGCTTAAGCTGGAATCAAGAAAGTGAAATTCCTAGTGAATCCATAATTGATTGGGCTAAAGAACTAAAGTTAGCAAGAAGCTAGGTTACCAACTCATTAAAGTATTCATGGTGGGCAGTATTTAAAGTAGAAATACGCCATTCAATAGGCTCATCTTGTATGTCAAGCGCCACTCTACGAATATGCAGTACAGGCGAGTCTGGTTTTAACTTTAACCAAGTCGACATTTGTCTACCCGCTAATCCAGCCCGTAATCTTTCATTTGTTTTAACTACAGACTGACCATAACGCATTTGATATAACTGGTAAATACTGCCTTCCCGCTTATCAAATTCGCTGCGTGTAAAGTTTTTGAATCTTTTTTTATCTAAGGTAATGTGGTCAATCATTACACACTGATCTTCCAAATATAAGCGGGTCACGATACGCCAAACGGGAGCGCCTTCTTTCATGCCCAACCTCAAGGACTCTTCCTTGCTTGCTTGCGCCACTCCAAAAGAGGCAGTCTCCACGCGAGGATATGTTTTTTTATCGACATCCCAGCGGACGACATGAAAAAAATAATACAGTAGTCGCTTAGCGTCGTGTTCAGCAACATAGGTTCCCCTGCCTTGACGGCGGACAACAATACCTTCCGCAACTAATTCATCTACCGCCTTGCGCAGGGTTCCTATAGATACATCTAACTCTTTGGCTAAATCCTTTTCAGCAGGTAATGCCTGCCCCATCGGATAACGCCCCCTGACCAGATCTGCAGTGATCTTTTGCTTCACTTCTTGATAAGCGGTCAGGGACTTCATAGCTTTGGACTTAAGCAGACTCGTACAGACGGGTCATCACAAACTCACGGTGACCCAAAATCTCCGCTGCTGTTAATTCACCATTGGCAGTTCTCAAAAGAGCATCGAGAAGCTTTTCACCAGCAGAATCTAAGGTCTCCTCACGACGCAAAATACCAGAAACATCTACATCGATGTGCTCAGACATTGTCCGTACTGTTTTTGGATTAGCGCATAACTTAATTACCGGAAGAATGGGGTTGCCAATGACATTACCCTGTCCAGTAGGAAAGAGATGGGCTGTAAAACCAGCCGCTGCGCAAAGCGTCACCATTTCAGCGGCAGCTGAAGAGGAGTCCATAAAATGCAAACCTGGAATAGTTGGGGTTTCGGCCTTATCTAGCACGCCATCCACAACACATTTTTTACCAATCTTCTGGATATTACCAAGAGCCTTCTCTTCGATCGTAGTAAGGCCGCCAGCAATATTGCCTTTGGTAGGCTGCGAATCAGATAAGTCACTGGTTTTGTTTTTCTCAATAACATCTTGATAGTGATCAAACATTGCACGGAATTTCTGCTTAATTTCTGGTGTACGGCAACGCGCTTCTACCAAATGCTCTCCACCAGTTAACTCCGTTGTTTCACCAAATACCAATGTAGAACCGATTTCGTAAAGCTTATCAAATGCATTG
>CAIVCU010000135.1 GCA_903904495.1 uncultured Chlorobiaceae bacterium | reverse complement strand
TCTGGTCGCAGCTATGCACCGAAGAATTTTTTCATCAGAACCTGCATATCATTATCGAGTATCAGCAGTTAAAGAAACATCGTTTTTTTACCCGTCTCGGAGCTTTTTCGCTTGATCGATCCCGCCCTAGAAGTGTACTCGACACGCTTCGTTATGCTGCAGAACTTCTAACGGCCGGCAGTGATCGTCAAAATGCCTTATGGATATTTCCTCAGGGAAAAATACAACCGGTTGACCAGCGACCGCTTCTTTTTTTTAAAGGAACCGCATCGATTGTTTCCCGTGCCTTTGAGAATACTCCTTTGATTTACCTTGTTTCAGTTGTCAGTCGGATTGAATATCTTGATGAACAGAAACCTGAATTATGCCTCTCTTTCCGGGAGCCCCGGTTACTCTCTTTGGCAGAATATTCTGATGCTGATGATCTTACTGCTTACATGCAGAAAATGACGGAGGCACACCTTGACGAGCTTAGCGGGAATATCAGGAACCGTACGCTGAATGAAGCACTGACAGTTGTCAGGGGAAAGGCGTCAATAAATAAGCGTGTTGAAGCGGTTATGCGTTTTTTTGGTTTTGAAAAAGGGTAGGAGGGGTTAAGCAGGAAACCGAAAGTATCTGCTGTTTCCTAAGTAATAAATACAAACAATCTCTTATGAGTAATGTTATATGCAGTTGTCTTTTAGGTGATAATGCAAAAGTAAGGCTCCGGCTTTCACAATTGCTGCATAGCGAGATGGAAGCTATTTATGGGTCTGTTTCCGAAGATGTTGTTGACGATATCTGTGAGATTGAGCTGCAGGGTTGCCGTCGTGAATTTTTTCGCAACAATACGGGAATCCCATTCAGTATCGGATTGCAGGTTATCATAGAATCTGATGGAGGTTATGATTTCGGCGTTGTCTATTCAATAGGTCAGATTGCCCGGAAAAAGCTTCAACTGAAAGGACTTGACAAGAACGGACAGGAGTATACAGCTGTGTTGCGTATTGCCGACGAGAATGACAATCAGGCAATTATCGAGCTGAAAAAGCGGCAGTCAGAGATTCGTGAGGTTTGTCTGAACAAGATTAAAAAGCATGAACTTGATCTGAAACTGGTCGATGTGGAGTTGCGCATGGACCAGCAGAAACTGTCGGTCTACTACACCTCTTCACACCGTGTAGATTTCAGGACGCTTGTTCGTGATCTGGCAGGAGAGTTCAAGGCGAGAATTCAGATGGTGCAGATTACAACACGTGAAGAAGCCAGAAGAGCAAATGCATTCGGACCATGCGGCTGTCTATTGTGCTGTTCGAGTTGGTTGCAGAAAATACACGCGAATCCGTTTTCTGAAAAATCCCAGTATTCCGAAATCTCGGGGAATGACAGCCATGCATTTAATATTACAGGGATATGTAATCGCCCGAAATGCTGTCTCGGGTATTCGAAACATGAAAAGGGTTGTCATACGCAAGCTTCACCCCAGTTGCCTCTTCCTCCCGTTGGAAGCAGGGTCAATACGCCTGAGGGAGCAGCTGTCGTTGAAAATATTGATGCTCAAAAAAAACTTATCTTCCTTCGTTACCTGAAGAGCGAACAGACTCGCAGGATCCCTGTTGAAAAGTTCAATGCCATGTTTGTAAAAAAATAGAACACCAGCTAACGATTTTCTGCGGCAGGCCGCTCTGTCGGTAGAACGATGATTTTCTAATCGCTGTAACCGTATTTTCATTCAGTATGCGTCAGTTTCAAAGAACTCTGGTCACTACAGCTCTTCCATATGCCAATGGTCCCGTTCATCTCGGTCACCTGGCAGGGGTCTACCTTCCTGCGGATATTTATGTCCGTTACAAAAGGCTCAAAGGTGAAGATGTCATTCATATAGGCGGCTCAGATGAGCATGGTGTCCCTATAACCATTACAGCTGAGAAAGAGGGTATTTCTCCGCAGGATGTCGTCGATCGCTACCATGCTATGAACCTTGATGCGTTCACGAAGTGTGGTATTTCGTTTGATTATTATGGCAGAACAACTTCTCGGCTTCATCATAAAACGGCACAGGAATTTTTTCTTGAGATCGAGAAGAAAGGGATTTTTACCAAAAGGACAGAAAAGCTTTTCTTTGATTGCAAAGCTGACCGCTTTCTTTCGGACCGCTATGTTACCGGTACCTGCCCGATCTGCAATAATCCGGAGGCTAACGGCGACCAGTGTGAACAGTGCGGCACCCACTTAAGTCCCCTTGAACTCATTAACCCGAAAAGCAAACTTTCCGATGCTACGCCTGAACTGCGTGAGACGATGCACTGGTATTTTCCGCTTGGACGATTTCAGAAACAGCTTGAGGAGTATGTAGACAGTCATGAGGATGACTGGCGGCAGAATGTGCTGAATTATAGCCGCACATGGCTTAAACAGGGGTTGAATGACCGGGCGATAACCCGTGATCTGAGCTGGGGTATCAGGGTGCCCCTCGAAACGGTGGAAGCTGCGGGCAAGGTGCTTTATGTATGGTTTGATGCTGTGCTCGGATATATTTCATTTACAAAAGAGTGGGCAGCAAAACGTGGGCAGAATGACCTATGGAAAGAGTATTGGCAGGATCCCGGAAGCCGGCTCGTTCACTTTATCGGCAAGGATAATGTTGTGTTTCATACGCTTATGTTTCCTGCAATTCTGATGGCATGGAACGAAGAGCGCACGAGCGGGTGCTATAATCTGGCCGATAATGTGCCCGCATCGGAGTTCATGAATTTCGAGGGAAGAAAGTTTTCAAAGTCAAGAAACTATGCGGTCTATCTGGGTGAATTCCTTGAAAAATTTCCAGCTGATACCCTACGATACAGCATTGCGATGAATTATCCTGAAAATAAAGATAGTGATTTCAGCTGGCAGGATTTTCAGAACAGGACAAATGGCGAACTGGCCGATACTCTCGGAAACTTTATCAAGCGATCGGTGGATTTTACCAATTCGAAATTTGCTGGGGTCGTGCCGATTGATTGTCCTCCTAATGTTATGCAGTCCTTTACAGTTATTCTGACTCATGGCAATGATGTTGAAATTGATGAGCTTGGTAATAGGGTGGACCTTGAAGATTTGATTGATGAAATTGGACAAGCCTATGAGGACTTCCATTTCCGTGAGGCAGTTTCCAAAACAATGGATATAGCTCGTAAGGCTAACCGATTTTTAACGCAAAACGAACCATGGAAACTAATAAAGACTGATCGTGATACTGCTGCGAAGATTATGTCTGTATCGCTGAACCTTTGCCATACGCTTGCCCTGCTCTTTTATCCCGTTATTCCGGAAACCAGCAATCGCATACACGCCATGCTCGGTTTTGATGGTACGATCGAAAGTCTCATAAATCGAGGCGTTTCCATCTGGGATATGGCGAAAAAGCCTGGATTAAAAAAGGGACATCGACTCCATGGAAATTCTGAAATACTCTTCACTAAAATTGAGGATGCCGATATTGCTCCGGAGCTTGCGAAAATTGAGGGATTACTGGCCGAAGCCGAGAAGCGGGAGGCGGGAGCTGAACAGGATCGAATGGAGTTTAAGCCTCCGATCAGTTTTGATGATTTTTTAAAAATTGACTTGAGGGTAGCTAAAGTTATTGCGGCCGAAACGGTTAAAAAAGCAGGAAAACTTCTCAAACTTCAACTCCAGGTAGGCTCTGTAACAAAACAGGTTCTTGCCGGGATTGCTCGCTATTACACTCCTGAAGAGATGGTTGGCAAAAATGTCGTGCTGGTTGCCAATCTTGTCGAACGCACCATCCGAGACGACATTTCAGAGGGTATGATTCTTGCTGTTGAGGGGGCTGACGGGAAGCTTTTTGTCATAGAACCCGATGGATTTGAAATAAACGGCAAACAGATACAATAAAAGTTTGCATAACAGATTTTATTCCTTACATTAGAGGACAAACATCGTGGGGTGGAGCAATTGGTAGCTCGTCGG
>CAIVCU010000134.1 GCA_903904495.1 uncultured Chlorobiaceae bacterium | reverse complement strand
GGTGATTATTAATACGCCATGAAGACAACCGCTAAAAAAAACCGGACTCATCAAAAGATTCTTGGGAATTCTAGGTCCTGGCCTGATTACTGGAGCAAGTGATGATGATCTTTCAGGGATAGCAACCTATATCAGGCAGGTGCAACCTTTGGTTCTCAGTTGCTCTGGAGCGCAATTGTCACTTACCCGTTAATGGTTTTCACTTTATAGGGATAAGTCCTGTTCATGCACTGATCTACACAGCAGTACTGTATGGGGGGGGGTAACCGCACCTGTTCTGATTGCTCTCATTCTGCATATCTGCAATAACAAAAAAATAATGGGCAGGTATACCAATAATTTCTGGTCCAATTTTTTTGGCATAGCAACCTTTATTCTGATGACGGTCTCTTCACTCTTCCTGCTCTGGTATACCATTGTCAACTGAATCACATTGAGTAATGGGGGCCGGGGCGGCATAAACGGAAAAAGGCGACTACGGAACCTGCCGTAATCGCCTCTGGTGTCGGGGTGGCGGGATTCGAACCCACGACCTCTGCGTCCCGAACGCAGCACTCTACCAACTGAGCCACACCCCGAAATACCTCTTTTCTGTGCCCTTGGGCAGACTTGAACTGCCGACCTTTAGTTTCGGAAACTACTGCTCTATCCACTGAGCTACAAGGGCCCGCTGTCAATTACCTGAATCGAATCAGGGAATTGAAGATAATAATTAAAATATTAATTATCAGAATAAAACATCGCAAGGCCAATATCCCTTTAAAATAAGGACTTAGCAAAAGTCCTCCCTGCTAATATCGCACCAGTACACGAGTCGTGGGAAATGTAATACATATCATTTGCACCCTGTTTTGTACCTCATCCCATAACCGAAGGAAATACTATGTATAACTGTCGCGGTAGAAAGTACGCTCCATTGTGTCTTTCGTGTCAAGCTGTATGACGGATTGAAGGCCTTTTTCTTTAATCTTTTTTACTTGTCGCATCAGCTACGTGCAGAACTGGAATTTTTAGCTTCTCCTGAATATCTTCAGCACGTTCGGGGATATCTCGGCAGATTGCATGGAATGTTGCAGTTTTTCCGCTGCTGTAGCGGGCGAAACAATGCAGCATAGGGGTTACGAATACATATTGATCAACGTGTAAAAGGGGGAAGTCGCATATCTTTTTAATTCCAGCGAGGTTTATACAAGCAAGAGGGAGCCGAAAATCTCTTCGACTCCCTCTTGCGACTTTGAATGTCTCATATTGAGATCGTCTTTATCTATCTCGTCCGCCACCGCGACTATCTCCTCCATGATCTCTGCCGCCACCACGAGTATCACCGCCATGATCTCTGCCGCCGCCGCGAATATCACCGCCATGATCCCTGCCGCCGCCACGAATATCGCCGCCATGATCCCTGCCGCCATCACGGCCATCGTGACGCCAATCACCATCAAAACGATCCCGGTCGTGACGATCCCTGTCTTCCCAGTATCGGCGATCGTGTCGGCGATACTCAATATCACGATACCTTCTTAAATCATCCCAGTGATGCCGTCTTATGTTGTAAGGAAGATTATGCGCCGGGACAACAACCCAGGGCCCACGATAATGCGAAGAACGATACCAGAAGCCAGCGTTATAGAGATAATAGGTATCGCCATAAAAAACAATATCATAAGGACTGCCATAAGAAACTGAAAATCCTTGATCATTGAGGTAAATAAACCTTGGCCGTGTATTGATTACAAAAACCGGTCTATACCCGAACACTACTGGAATTCCAACGCTTGCATGAGTCTCAGCAAGTGGATTCCCGAGAACCATTCCGGCAATGCCTGCTGTTATCAAGATTGTTTTTTTCATAGTATTCTCCGATTAACAGTTTCTCCGTCTGCTAAACTTACATAAAAATGAAACTCGAATATTTCTCTAGGCTCTGAAATGAAACTTACGTAATGGTTGAATAATATTGAAATCCGGAATTGACGGCCCGTGTTTTGATGCGCCGATCCTGCTTCGGAAGATTGCTCCGGGGAGACATAGCGCCTCAACTCAAATGGTGCTCCTTTCAAAATGATATATACCCTGAAGTTCACAAATGAGGTATCGAAAAAAATCTTTGAAATCTTTGCTTTATATATACAAATTATATATAATATAACAATACACTCTTTCAACAGAATAACACCGATAAAAGGAAAAGAGATCTGATAACTCTGATAACATCAATGGCGACACAATTAATCAAGCCTGCCAAAGCAGAGTCTCCAGAATCAGAATCAAAAAAAATGAGTACAAAAGACGGGAAAAGTAATTATTTTGAAATAAGAGTTGAGTAGAAACAACATGAGGTGATATTATGGAAATAGTATGTGAAGCTTGTGAGCACTATTTCTCATTTCCGGAATACAATCACGAAATGGGGCAGTGCCGTATGAAAGCACCGTCTATGGTGCCGATTCAGCAGCCTGACAAACATGACGATGACTTTAAAGCGCTTTTTAATTCCGGCGGCTGGCCTGAAGTTGATCATAAGGCTTGGTGCGGAAAGTTCAAAGAAAACAGTGAGATTAATCATGATTGCGTAGAGCAAGATGACTTGGAATCGTTCTGAATTCTGCCATGCGCTTTTCACTGCATAGCAAGCGATCTTACTCCGCGGGTCGGGTCAGTGTTCTTTACAATTTTTCAACCTGCCTGAAAAAAGTTCAGGCAGGTTGCACCTTATGATTGAGTGCTGCTCTCACTGATCCATTAACCCGGATTGCTTCACTATACCGTCGACTGCAAGGTTGGCGCTCATCACTGCACCACCCATTGAATCGTAATAGAGCTGCTGCGAAAATCCACCTGCGAGAAAAAGATTGCGAACAGGGGTAGTCTGAGTCGGTCTGTACTGCTCCATAAAAGGAGTAGGCGCATAGACCGAGTGAGGGATTTTAACCAAAGTTGACTTCAGAATCCGGGCTCCTCGTGAAGCCTCGGGATAGCAGTTTCTTACACTGAGATCAACCTGACGGATTATCTCCTCCTTCGAAAGCCCCATAAGGTTTCTGGCCGGAGCTACGCAAAATTCGAAGCGCGTTTTACCGCTGAAGGGCATACCCCTGAGCATACGGTAATCAGGTGTGGTTCGTGCAAGATTTGCATAGACCGGAATAACACCATCGGGAGAGAACAGTACATTATCGTCCGTGGCGATTTCCCGATCGTACCATATCTGAACAGAAATCACAGGAACAGCATCCAGATTATCAAGTCCCCCGAAAAACTGGTCATGTTTTTTCAGGTTGTCAGGCAGCACCCGGTTCAGGTTATGAATTGGCAATGCACAAAGATAGTAATCCGCAGTCAGGATCTCACCGTTGCGTAGATGAACACCTTTGATTTCGCCCCCGTCAAAGAGCAGCTCCTCAACCGAGGTTCTGTTCTTGAAGATTGCACCTTTCGACGCTGAATAGTCAAGAAGCGGCTGATGGATATACTCCTGGGGTGCCCCTTTCAGAAATCCCATACAGGATGACCGAGGAAGGCGATAAAAGGTTTCCGTAACATCAAGGATAATCTTGGCTGATATCTCTTCCGGCGGAATAAACTTCAGGGCAAGAGCCATCGGACGGAACATTTTGTCCATCAGTCGTTTACCGAATTTTTTCTGTTCCGCCCATTCAGCAAAGGTCAGGTGGTCCTGTGTAGGCGGATATTGAGCCTTTTTCAGCGCAAGAGGAATAAGCGATTTCGAAAAAGCCGCCATTTCGCCAAGAGTGAAATAGCCGTTTTTAGCAATCGCCGGCAAGAGATGAAGCGGGCTGGGAAGTTCCCAGGTATTGAAGGTAAAGCGCTCTCCGTCATTAAGCGTATAGGTCAGCTGATGCTCCTTCCACAACACGGCATGATCGGTTTTGATCTCCTTCAGAAGATCATAGAGGACGGTATATGCTCCAAAAAAGCAATGGGTGCCGGATTCAATCCAGTCCCCTTCTTCATCTTTCCACGAAGAGACTTTCCCTCCGAAAATCTCTCTTTTTTCAAGCACTTTGACCTGAAATCCTTTATCTGTCAACCGCTTGGCTGCAGTCAAACCGGCAAGACCTCCGCCAAGAATCAAGACTGACTTTTTTTCTGAACTCATTATTGTGGAATTAAAACGGAATTGCTAAACAGCCGAACGCCCTTCCATTGCGCGTGAAAGGGTGGCTTCGTCAATAAACTCAAGCTCCGCTCCTACAGGTATCCCCCGTGCTATTTTTGTTACAAAGATACCGAGAGGCTTGAGAAGTTTGTTGAGGTAGAGCGCTGTGGTTTCGCCTTCAATCGTCGGATTCAGCGCAAGAACAACCTCCTTGACTTCCGAAGGGCCATGAGCTGAAATCCGGACAAGCAGTTCACGAACCTTGATATCATCGGGTCCTATGCCGTCAAGAGGTGAAATGACGCCGTGCAGCACATGATAGAGGCCTTTATAGTAACCGGTTTTCTCAAAAGCGAGCATATCGACTGGAGATTCCACCACGCAGATTACCGAACGGTCACGAGCCCTGCTGGTACAGACCGCACAGGGATCGGCACCTTTATCGGTAACATTCTGGCAGACTGAACAGCGGATAACCTTGTCTTTTACTTCAAGCAGTGCTTCAGCCAGCTTTGCCGCCTCAGTTCTCGGTTCATGCAGGACATGCATTGCAAGACGTTGGGCAGTTTTGCGTCCGACACCGGGAAGTTTGGCAAATTCATCAATAAGAACTTCAATAGATACCGAGGTATAATGCATGGAGTACTATTTACCGAGATTCAGGTTCTTGAGGATATCGGCAGGATTCATCATCCCTCCGGTCGCCCGGGATATCTCCTCCTGTGCAAGTTTTGCCGCCTCGTCAAGCGCATTATTCACGGCAGCCAGCACAAGATCCTGAACCATTTCCGGATCATCCATAATATCAGGATCAATGGTGAGGCTGAGCACTTTCTGCTTGCCGCTGACGCTGGCCTTTACCATCCCGCCTCCGGCCTCGCCATAGGCCACAATCTTTTCAAGTTGTTTCTGCACATCCTGCATCTTTTCGCCTGCCTGCTGGATCTGCTTCATCATATCACCGAAATTAGGCATTGCCATAGCTTGATTCTCCCCTGCGTTAAAAAATTGTCAATCACTTATCATCCTTTTCCATGCATAGAACGTGACATTAATTCTTTCTGCGCAGAGCCAGATAAATTTTTTCAAGAATATCTCCTGTTGTCAGCTTGTATTTTTCAAGAAGATCATCAGCTTTTCCTGACTCACCAAACTGATCCTCAACACAAACCATTTCTATAGGCACCGGAATATTGCGGGCACAGACATTGGCAACAGCATCTCCAAGCCCGTTATAAATCTGATGTTCTTCAGCAGTAACAATGGCGCCGGTATCGTTGGCGGCACGAACAATGGCCAGAGTATCTATAGGTTTGATGGTATGCATATTGATAACCCTGACACCAACGCCCTCTTTTTCAAGAATGCGTGCAGCTTCAAGGGCTTTCCATACCATGATACCGCAGGCGATAACGGTCACGTCCTTGCCTGGATGAAGCTCTATCGACTTGCCGATTTCAAACCCGTCCTCATCCAGGGTAAAATCAGGAACGTTCGGCCTTCCGAACCGCAGGTAAACTGGGCCATTATGCTTTATGACTGCTTTTGTCGCCCGTACAGTTTCGCTGTAATCGCAGGGCACAACAACCGTCATTCTAGGCAAACCGCGCATCAGGCCGATATCTTCAAGAATCTGGTGGGTAGCACCATCCTCACCGAGCGTAAGTCCGGCATGAGAGGCACATATCTTGACATTGAGGTTCGAATAGCAGACCGACTGGCGGATCTGGTCAAAAACTCTTCCGGTAGCAAACACGGCAAAACTTGCCGCAACCGGTATTTTACCCGTTGTAGCAAGACCGGCAGCCATGGAAATCATGTTGGCTTCAGCTATCCCGGTCTGAATAAAACGGTCGGGAAACGCTTCACGGAACAAATTCATGTTTAACGACCCTGTCAGATCGGCGCATAGCGCGACAACAGAGCTGTCCTCCCGGCCGATTTCAAGCAAAGCGTCGCCAAACCCGGTACGAGTAGCTTTGTTCCCCCGCGAAACATATTGCGCCGGAGCGGCCCCGATGATATTTTCTTCCATTACTTCCAGAATAACTTAAATTATAAAAACTACTTCCGCGTGGATATGCACTTGAAACAATCCCAAACCTCACTGATGAGAAAAGTTGAATATAAGGATACTGAAATAGCGGTAAAAAAAAAATTAGGTCAAAACTTTCTGACCGACCGCAATATCACCAGAAAAATAGTAGCAGCATCCGG
>CAIVCU010000133.1 GCA_903904495.1 uncultured Chlorobiaceae bacterium | reverse complement strand
CCACACCAGTGAAAGAGTATCCCCTGACCCACTATTTAAAGATTGCCGATGCTGAACAGCAATAGCTATAACCCGGATGTTCTGACCTGCCTTGCCAATTTAAGTAACGATGAGGTTTTTACCTCTCCGCAACTGGCAAACCGTATGCTCGATCTTCTGCCTGATGATCTTTGGAAGGACAAAAGCGCGACTTTTCTTGACCCCGGTTGCAAGTCGGGGGTATTCCTTCGCGAAATTGCAAAGCGCTTGGATGAGGGCTTGGAACATCAGATTCCTGACTGTCAGCAGCGAATCAACCATATTTTTAATAATCAACTTTTCGCACTTGCCATTACGGAACTGACCGCTCTGCTTTCACGCCGTTCAGTGTACTGTTCCAAAACAGCAAATAGTAAGTATTCCGTATGCGAAACTTTTGACAATTCGGCAGGTAATATTCGTTTAGATCGTGTCGTGCACACATGGGAAAATGGGCGCTGCGTGTATTGTGGAGCGAGCCGAGAAGCCTATGATCGAGGCCCCGGTCTCGAAAGCCATGCATATTCCTTCATTCACATCGAAAATCCAGAGGAGTTATTCAATATGAAGTTCGATGTCATTATAGGTAATCCGCCATATCAATTGGGCTCTGACGGCGGAACTCGAGATATCCCTATCTACAACAAGTTTGTAGCACAGGCAACGAAACTAAACCCGCGTTTTTTATCGATGATCATTCCTTCTCGGTGGATGTCAAGTGGTTTGGGGCTATCTGAGTTCCGAAGCACAATGCTCGGAGATCGGCGGATCCGGAAGCTTGTAGACTATCCTGTCGCAAGTGAAGTGTTCACGGGTGTCGAGGTAAAGGGTGGTATCTGTTATTTTCTGTGGGATCGTGACAATGAAGGCGATTGCGAGGTGACAACGATAAGAGGTGACAATACGTTTGGGCCGATAAATCGCAACCTTGGAGAATATGATGTGTTCGTCCGTGACAGCCGAGCACTTAAAATCCTTCACAAAGTTCAGCTTAAGAGAGAGTCCTCCATAACTGAATTGCTATCAGTTGACAAGGAGTTCGGATGGACATCGAACTTTGATGAATTCCATAACGATCGAAGGAGTGGAGATGTACCGATACATTATATCAGAAAGACTAAACGGGGCACTGGATGGATCAATCGCACGGAGATTAACAAGAGCTCACACTTTGTTGATACGTGGAAGGTATTGGTGCCCAAAGCAGGCTCGGACGGAGGACAAAAAATCCCTGATCGTGTACTTGGTAAACCATTTGTGGCATCTTCTCCGTCGGTGTGCACGCAATCCTACTTGTTCTTTTTTGTAGAATCGGCAAAAAAGGCTGCAAGTATAGAAAGCTACTTGCGTACAAAATTTTTCCGTTTTCTTGTTTCACTACGTAAGATTACTCAGGATGCAACTCGTTCGACATACACATGGGTCCCTCAGCAGTCTTGGGACCTTCTTTGGTCCGACGAGGAACTTTACCAAAAGTACGACCTATCCAAAGAAGACATTGATTACATCGATTTGATGATAAGCCCAATGGAGGTTGTTAATGAGTAAGGAGTTCTTCCCTCCGCGTCCTGACGCACGCCCGATGATCTATGCTTATGAGGATACCCATCCCCAGTATCAGGGCTTGCTCAAGATTGGCTATACCACAGTCGATGTGCAGTCACGAGTTGCCCAGCAGTACCCTGTGTTACGCCCCGGCGAACTGCCTTATCGTATTCATCTTGAAGAAGCCGCCATGCGTAATGATGGCACTGTTTTCACCGACCATGATGTACATCGTTTTTTGAGGTGTCGGAGCATCAAAAACCCGAACGGTGAATGGTTTGAATGTTCAGTTGCTGATGTCAAGGCGGCAGTTATTGCCTTGCGGTCACGTGAGATAAACGAAGAAAACCGTTCGCTTGATTTTGCCATGCGTCCCGAGCAGGAGGCCGCAGTAGAAAAAACCGCAGCATACTTTACCAGTTTCAGGCAAGAAAACGCCAACAAAGCGCCCCATTTTCTCTGGAATGCTAAAATGCGGTTCGGCAAAACCTTTGCATCCTATCAGCTTGCCAAACGAATGGGTTGGTCGAGAGTTCTTGTGTTGACCTTCAAGCCGGGAGTTCAGGGCGCTTGGGAAGAGGATCTCAATGGTCATATCGATTTTGAGGGTTGGCAATTCATTGCCCGAAACGGATTATCCTATGAGGATGCCGATACACAGCGGCCATTTATCTGCTTTGGTTCGTTTCAGGATTTCCTCGGCAAAAACAGTAGTACCGGCGGCATAAAGGTCAGAAACGAATGGGTACACGCTATCAACTGGGATTGTGTCATTCTCGATGAATACCACTACGGGGCATGGCGCGAAAACGCAAAAGAACTCTTTGAAGCTGAAGACCGAAAAGAGATCATGTTCGGCGAAGGGGAGGGCATCGAGTTGTTCGACGAAGAAATT
>CAIVCU010000132.1 GCA_903904495.1 uncultured Chlorobiaceae bacterium | reverse complement strand
GGACTTGTTTTTTATGATGCCTACCTCAAGGAAATTTCGACGGATAAAAGCGTTGGCAGAGTCTCCGGATACGGTTTTGCCATGGGGTATCTTGGAGCCTTTGCAATTCTTCTCCTGACGAAGCCATTGCTGAGCAAAGGAATTGTTCTCTCCAATGCAGCTAATGTGCAGTTAAGCTTTTTGGCCGCTGCAGTTTTTTTTGGACTTTTTGCTACGCCGATTTTTCTTGTGCTGCGTGATCAGCAAAAAAAAGAGAGACCTGCAATCTCTTTTGCCTCACTTGGCAGCTCAATAAAGGAGGTAAAGCATACTGTTCGACATATCATGAACTATCCCGATCTTGTACGGTTTCTTCTGGCTTATTTTTTTTACAATGACGCTATTCTGACCGTTATTGCATTTTCATCGATTTACGCCCAGAATACCCTTGGTTTTACTACTGGTGAATTGATTGTGTTTTTTATGCTGGTACAGACCACAGCTATTGCCGGTTCAATTATATTTGGTTTTGTGACTGATAAAATCGGGCCCAAAAAAACCATTGTTATTACGCTCCTGATTTGGTTTGTTGTTGTTTTAGCTGCTATTTTTGCTGACAGGAAAGAGTTATTTTTTTATACCGGCATGCTCGCCGGTCTGTCAATGGGTTCATCCCAGGCAGCATCACGGTCTATGATGGCAAGACTGACACCTCGAGAGCATGTTACCGAGTTTTTCGGCTTTTATGATGGCACGTTTGGCAAGGCTTCAGCCATAGTCGGTCCTCTTGTGTTTGGTATCGTATCAGCCCAAGCTGGAAGTCAGAAAGCAGCTCTTGCATCGCTGTTGATGTTTTTCACTATTGGCTTGCTGCTTATGACCAGAGTCCGATCTGTCGGGAGCGGGTACTCTCCGGAAAAGTGAAGAAAAAACGAACAATGGAAGAGGCCGAAAAAATAAAAAAGCAGGGATTACTTGGCGCCCGTTCTGATATCGCGCAGTATATACAGGCTTTTGTACCTTTTTTCTGGAAAAATTTTATTCATGACCGGATTTTTCTCGGGGCAGGTTCTCTGGCCTTTCAGACATTGCTTTCAATCGTCCCTGTTCTTGCCGTTATCCTTTCAATATTGAGTGTTTTTTCGGTTTTTACTCCTTTTAAACGCTCTATTGAAGACTTTCTCGTCCAGAATTTCCTGCCTGGTGCAGGCGCTGTGCTCAACCACTATCTTACAGATTTTATTGGAAAGACAGCCAGCGTACCGCTTCTTGGTGGGGTATTTTTGTTTATTATTGCACTTTTTCTTATTTCGACGGTTGACCATACCCTGAATGAAATATGGGAGGTGCACGCTCCCCGAAAGACGCTGCAGGGTTTTACCCTCTACTGGACAGTACTGACGCTTGGTCCTGTTCTTATCGGCAGCAGTCTGGCTGCCAGTTCCTATGTCTGGTATACTGTGTTTACCGAAGGCCCATTGCTCGAACTGAAAACCCGCTTACTCTCTTATATTCCCTTTCTCAATTCGATTTTTGCATTTTTCCTTCTCTACATGCTTGTTCCCAATCGTAGGGTCAGGTTTGTTCATGCCTTGTCAGGTGGTTTTCTGGCCGCTGTTATGTTCGAGCTCTCAAAAATATGGTTTGTCTTTTATGTCACTCATATTTCAACTTTTGAGCATATTTATGGCGCATTGTCAGTGATTCCGATGCTTTTTTTCTGGATTTATCTCGGGTGGGTTGTAGTATTGACAGGTGCGGAATTTGTCTTTTGTCTTGGCGCCCTGAAACCTCCTAGCGGGATTCCTGAATCATTCAATCCATTGCGGGGCGTTCCTGTGATTCTTTCGGTACTTAGTTCTATATGGAATGCTCAAAAGAGCAGTCGATCGATGAATATGAAGAAGATTTTAAAGACTGTTCATTCGGTAAGTCCATCCGACTTAAGAAAAATTATTGATATTCTGCTTCAGAACGATGTTGTCCATGTCACAGCAAACGGTGATCTGGCAGTAAGTCGCGATCTTTATGCTCTTACGCTTTACGATATTTATGCAATCATTCCTCCGGGTTTTGCGGGTGACGAAAACGGATCGTTGATTTCAGACGGTAATAGCGTACATTTGGAAACGATAAGCAGGGGAGTCTCGGAATGCCTGAAAAGCAATATGGATATGCCCGTCGCGAACTTGTTAGAGGATATTAATCAAAAGCAGTTATGAGTTATCAGGTTATAGCCAGGAAGTACAGACCTGCAAAGTTTGCTGATATTACCGCACAGGAGCATGTCACCCGTACGATCCAGAATTCGCTCCGAATGGGAAGAGTAGGTCATGGGTACATTTTTTCGGGATTGAGGGGAGTCGGCAAGACCACTGCAGCAAGGGTTTTTGCCAAAGCAGTAAACTGTCTGAAAATGATGGAGGACCCCGACTACCTGCAGAAGGTTACTGAACCCTGCGGTGAGTGCGAAAGTTGCAGGGACTTCGACTCTGGCACCAGTTTCAACATTGCAGAATTTGATGCAGCATCCAATAACAGTGTCGATGATATCCGCATGCTGCGTGAAAATGTCCGGTATGGACCGCAGAAAGGAAAGTACAGGGTCTACATCATCGACGAGGTGCACATGCTTTCCATTGCTGCATTCAATGCATTTCTGAAGACTCTGGAGGAGCCGCCGCCCCATGCTATTTTTATTTTTGCCACTACCGAGCTTCACAAGATTCCTGCCACGATTGCTTCCCGGTGCCAGCGTTTCAATTTCAAGCGTATTCCACTTGAGGATATTCAGCGTCAGCTTCAGCTTATCTGTGATGCCGAGCACATAACAGTTGATGGAGATGCTCTCCAGCTTATTGGCCGTAAGGCTCAGGGATCGATGCGTGATGCACAGAGTATTCTTGATCAGGTCATTGCTTTTTCAGCTGAGAATGATCATGAGGGCTCTATCAGTTACCAGGGTGTTGCCGAGCTTCTGAACTATATTGACGATGAACAGATGTTTGCCGTTACTGATGCTGTTACAGAGCACAATCCAGCAAAGATGCTTGATGTTGCACAGTTTGTTATTAGAAACGGCTATGACGAACAGGATTTTCTTGAAAAACTGATTGAGCATTTGAGGAATTTTCTGGTCGTTCAGAATCTCACTTCTACCCGTCTTGTTGAGCGGCCGGATGCGATATGTGAGCGTTATCAGCATG
>CAIVCU010000131.1 GCA_903904495.1 uncultured Chlorobiaceae bacterium | reverse complement strand
AGAATCTTGAAAAAAGACTAATGCGATCAAAAGAACTCCAGTGGTGGGATATAAGCATCAGCTCTAAAACGGTATTTTTATAATGACTGAGTCCCTAAGAACTTCATAGAGGGATTATTTTTACATGATGGTCCCTCTTTTGTTTCCCATCCTGAATACTTATCACTTTTTATTACGCTCATAATTTTGTATTTTTACGCACCAGTAATTGTTTATGTATAACAATAAAACCAGTGCGATTATGAAAAACAGAATGTTCCAACGAGCCTTGTGTGCAGGCATGATTACTTTGGGATGTGCATCAACGGCGTTTGCTGATTCAGGGAATATCGCTGTCGGGGCAAAAGCTTCTACATTGGGTTTCGGCGGAGAAGTAACCGTAGGAATTAGCCCGTCTTTTAACGCAAGAGCCGGCTATAACGGGTATAACTACAACGGCTCAACCTCCCAGAATCAGATTAACTATGATTACAAGTTATCTCTGGGATCATTTCCTGTATTGCTCGACTGGTACCCATTTGAACATTCAGGCTTCAGGTTGTCACCCGGTGTTATTTTCAATAATAACAAAGTAAGTACAACCGGTACATCATCACAAGTTCTCTTTTACACTATTGGAGGAGCCACCTATTCAACGACTCAAATAGGTTCACTGACAGGGACTGTTGATTTCAATAAAACTGTACCGTATGCCGGACTTGGATGGGGAAATGCTGTTGGAAAAGATTCAGGACTTTCTTTTGTTTTTGATCTTGGTGTCATGTTTCAGGGCACTCCTAAAGTTGCGCTTAACGCAAGCAATCTACAAAACAACCCTCCTATAGTTCAGTCAGCTATTCAGTCAAGTATTGACAAGGAAATCGCAGATCTGAAAGACAAGACAGATAAATTCAAGTATTACCCTGTTGTTTCAATAGGATTGGCCTACAAGTTTTAATAATTCTCAGGGTATCGACCACCATCTCTTGCAGCAGGCACTTTCTAATAAAAAGCTGCCTGCTGTTTTTTTTACTCTTCAGCTTTTTATGATTGCAGAGATCGTTCCTGAACGCATCACACACCCCATCGCTGCTGTAAGGTTTCAAAAAAATGATTATTATCCGGCAGAAAGGCCTGTTATGATATGCACTGCTGGTTTATAAATCCCACTGAAGTCTATGAGAGTCTTTTTTAAACTGATCCTGATTTTTCTCCTTTCTGTATGCAGTGCAGCGGCAATCGTTTTTTTAAGCCTTGGTTTTATTGTTTCACAACATGCTGGAAATCCTGAAAAATCGGATGTTATTATTGTGCTGGGAGGCGATAATGGACTCAGGGTACGCAAAGGAGCGGAATTGTACAAGGCCGGATATGCCACCCATATCATTCTAACGGGCATTGACGAAAGGTTTTACCATCCCAATCATCCGAACTGGCGGGAACGCCGCATGATGGAATTCGGAGTCCCGAAAAGTGCCATTAAAGTTGATGCCAGATCCACAACAACCTGGGAGGAGGCAGAGAACACTTCGGACACCATGGAAGAGAATGGATGGAAAAGCGCAATTGTCGTCAGCGACCCTCCGCATATGCTCCGACTTCACCAGACATGGAGCATAGCGTTTGAAGAATCATCAAAAAAATTCATTCTGGTACCGACAAACCCGATATGGTGGCACCCACTGATTTGGTGGAACAACGACAAAAGTTACCAGTTTGTTATAAATGAGATCAAAAAAAATCTTTTCTATGCACTGGTCTACTATTGATCATTTAAGAGTGTCCGCCAACAACAATTCGCATGATCTTAACATTCAGCACGACAAAACGGACGAGTTGCCACAGCAGATTCTTGCGCCAGTACAGCGTAGTTTTCGAAGGGACCGGAGGATAAGCTTCGTCGTAATATGCCTTGACTTTATTCGTAACCATAGGTTTTTCGGATTTGAGGTTGATATCAAATAGAGGTTATTCCGGAATTAACCACCAGAACGGATAGCCTTTTGCTTTATGGAAAAAGAGGTAGTGCAATATTACTTTCAGCCAATGTCCTGCGAGCCCGGCCTCTCCAAGCGAGTAGTTCATGTCGCGACCCCATTCAGGATACTTTTTCCAGTCGGGCACAACAGGGAAAAGGGTCATTGATGCACCAAGGCCATCAAACGAACCAAATCCTGCCGATACTACACACGCGGCACCCATTTTGCTCATTGACGCTTTATGGCGATGCTCAGCTGCTCCCTGAATTTTTTCCGCAATGTTCAACGCTACAATTTTCCCCATAACGCCGGAAGGCATACCTGTACGAGGCGGCGTCGGAAAAATCTGCCGACCATTCGGGCTTGTCATGGGTTTTGAAATCGGATGCGGTGGTGCAAAGGCTATGCCCGGAGCATAGATATTTTTAAAGAGCGGATTCTGATAAATGGATGGCCAATCCTCAGCCTCCCACTCCTCAAAAGGTTTCGGCGTGTAATTTGCATCAACCTTCATAAACTTGTTTGGTGCAAACATCTTGTCGGTAATCTCCGTTCCACTCTTATCGAACGCGGTCAGTCCGACCCCTGAAAATGAGGGGATAAGCATGGCAAAATCAAACTCCTGTGTCAGCTCATCTCCTGCAAGAGTCTCGTAGTGAGCTTTTCCTGGCTCAACATGATGTACTCCGGCCCTGCGGATCCAGTTGATACCGTACTCGGCCATAATGGATTCAGTAAAAACCTTTGTAGGGGTGTAGTAACCGCCCCTGTTAATAAAAGCGCCTCCCATGCCGAAATCACCCAGCTCATACTCATTGGACAACCAGGTGATCTGAGCCTTATCGCTCAAACCGCGTTTTTTAACTTCATAGGCTACATTCAGAATATATTCAAAGGCCGCTCCCTGGCAGGTTGCCATAGCGTGACCGGTACCGATCAGGAAGCGCTGCTTATGACCGGCCTGCATTTTTTTGATATTGTCCTGAAGGTGTTCCCATGCATGGGCTGCGTGGCTGTAAGTGCAGACCGAAAAGCTGTTTTTATCAGGACCAAGACCCTCGGTCGCCTCGAAATTGAGTTTCGGACCGGTTGCATTGACCAGATAATCATAGTCAACTTTTTCGGTCTGTCCATGCCGTACGCCATCGGTATACTCAATCGTCACATACCCTTTCGGTATTTCCGCATCACCTTCCGGATGAATTTCCAGGGCTTTTGCCTGTTTAAGGACAATGTCCCAGCGATTATAGACTTTTTTCAATTCAAACCGGACATCGTCAATAGTCATCTGACCAACACCGACCCAGATGTTTGACGGAATCCACTGATAGTAGCTGTTCGGGGTTACAACGACAACTTCGTGATGTTTGCCAAGTTTCTTTTTAAGAAAAGAGGCTGCTGTATGCCCTGCAACACCCCCTCCTAAAACAACTACTTTTGCCATAGACTCTCCAAGTTTTCAATGGTTCTGAATGACGCTCTAATCTTGTTCGATTGAGCCGGAAACGTACGTTACTGTTGACCGTTCACTTGAATGCATGACCCGGGACTACGCCAACAGCCTTGAGGATTTTAGCAAGAGGGCAGAACCCTGTAAATGCGGCCTGAAAAAGATTTGCTCCAACAAAACCGGTAAACCAGAGCCAGTTCTGATTATGATAGACAGAGAGTAAAACGCTGGAAAGAATAAAAATTCCAGCAATTGCAAAAACAAGTCGATCAATATTCATAGAGAGAGATATTAAAAGGTTAGGATGATATTGCTTTCTTTGAAAGTTGAACTCAAGATTTTGCCCTTGAGTACTGGTTAGTCCTTGACGCATCGGACCGAAAAACCGATGTTTTTATTGGCCATACCTCTTCGCAATGCTGCATCGAAGTAGCCAAGCGACCGGCACCATGCACTCTTTCCTGTAGATTCTGTTGAAGACCATAATCGGCTGTATTCACCCGGTAGCATGAATTTGCCGTCAGTGTCCCGTCTGGCTCCCGCCGGAAGCATTTCAAAGCCGCTTTTGTTGCTTGGTTCATTGTTCTGATCTTTCCAAAGTCTTGATGCCTTCAGAGCTCCACCGGCATTTTCCATCCCGCCCAGCAGGTCGCTTAATGCACTCCATTCAGCATCAGAGGCTACATGCCAGCCTTTAGGGGCAAGGCCTCGCGGATCGTTGACCGCATACCAGTTATAGAGCTTTCCGTAAGTCCTTTCGTTTTCCTGCTTGTTATCGTTGTAACACCAGGCACCGGTTTTAAGGATTGCCCACTCTTTTGGATCTTTTGATTCCGGAATTGCATCACCATTCCGGTAATGTGCAACATCAAGGTTTTTTCCTGTCCAGATCATAGAACCTATCTGAACAGCACTGTAACTGTTGCCGTCATGATCAACTACTTTTTCTGGCCGAACGCTGCATCCTGCTGATAAAAGTATTACGGCAAGTATCCCGGTTATGACAAGAAGTCCCCTGCTATACATTATGTTGGAGTTGCTTATTATCAATTTTAGTGGCAGTAACGAGAAATACCGTATATGCAGCGGTTTTGCCTGATCTGTTTGTTTTGTTGAATGTATAGATGGTCTCAAACGATATTGGCTGCAGTCCTGCGGTATTCAGCATTTCAGCAAGAGTCCCACGGTCAAACCCGTGGTGAACCTTTTCAAGAGGATCATCATGAAACAGGCCATCTTCCAGGTCAAGATCAGCAAAAGCCAGAATGCCGCCGGGTGATAGAAAATTTGATATCCGGCTTAAAAACCCTTCCGTATCGTCAATATGGTGCAGGGTCATGCTGCTGTATATCAGCTCAAAGCTCTTTTCATGCCATTCACTTCCCGAAGGTAAGGAAAAATCGAGGCAGGTCGCTTCAACGTTTGCTATTCCGGAAATCTTGATTTTGTTCCGGAGTACTGCAAGCATTTCTTGCGAGGTATCAACGGCCGACACAGTTTTCACCAGCGGGGCGATTTCAAGAGTGACCAGCCCTGTTCCGCATCCGAATTCCAGGGCATGCATGTTCTTCTCAGGATTTGCCACCGCAATGATAGCTTTTGCAACACACTGTGCGAGCGCTCGTCGTTGAGGATTTTCATCCCACAGGGCTGCTTCGCGATTAAATTTATCAGGACTGTTCCATTGCTCAGTCATTGTTTCGGGGTTAAACAGTTATAAAGCGGATAATATTAAACATGAGGGAGCTCCGACATACATCCTCCCTTTCGCTTCAGCGAAGCCCCACAATGAGGGCATGAACTCTCCCTGCAGGGCTCACCCTTTCGGTGAGGAAGCTCAAGACCGCATTCGGGACAGATACAAATATCAGGACGGTCAGTAGGAATACTGTCACAGAGAGAGCGGATAACCCCCCCATGGATACAGAGTTGTTTGCCGTCAACAATGGCTTCTGCTACTTTTTTATGTGCAGCCTCCAGAATCCGTCCAAAGGTAGGACGGGATACGTTCATTTTGAGAGCAGCCTCAGCCTGGTATAAACCCTCTTTGTCTGCCAGCCTTATGGCCTCAAATTCATCAATTGTCAGCAGCACACTTTCCAGCTTCCCGTGAGGCACACCATGCGGTTTGAAACAGGTGATCCTCGGCAGATCCTCGACGCAGCGGCACTGGGTAGGTCTGCCGACCCTGTTGGTTTTCATAGCCACAGTTTCGAAAGTTTATAATAGTGACCCCAGCTTTTTTTCAGCCAATGCCCCACAACCGGTAGAGGAATGAACACCTCTCTAAGGCTGTTTTTATAGACAAACCCAGCGCCATCACCCATATCCATCACGCACAGCACATTCAAATGTGCCTGATAACCCTTCAAGGTATTCTGTTGCCCCAGATGCTCTATTGCTGCATTGCCGGCTGCATTGTTTGCCATTAATTCTGCAACGTGCCCCTGCTTTGCTTTCCACTCGGGGCCCTCAAGCGCTGCACTATCGCCCACGGCATACCAGCCTGGGACTCCCACTATCCGGCAGTAATCATCAATCCTGATAAACCCTGCGTTGTTTTGTGGCAGGTTTGATTTCCTGATTATTTCATGGCCTTCTCCTGCAGGAATAAACATGCAGAGGTCACTATCCAGCTTGCTCTGGTCCTCAAAAACAACTCCATCACCTTCAAAACGGCTGATTTTTTTACCGAAACGAGTGTTGATGTTTTTGTCTTTAAACATTGTAGCCATGGCCGAAAGCGCTTTTTTCCCCATTCGCGCACCAGGTTCTGCCATCGGGGCAAAAAAGGTTATCTCGAATCGGTCACGGATACCAAGTTTTTTGAGGTGATGGTGCAGATTGAACAGGAGTTCAAATCCCGGTCCCCCTCTAACAGCGCTTGAGTCCTTGGGATTGCCGCCGAATCCGAAAGCAATCTTGCCGCTTCCCCTTGCAGCCAGTGCTTCAATCTTTTCCTTCAGTAACAGCGACTCTTCAGGTTTGCCGCAGATTGAAGAGGTATGCTCAATACCTTCATGTTTCAGCTTGGAAGCTCCGAGAGCGATAACAACAAGAGCGGGGGAGTCACGGACACCTGCCTTTTCGAGAGTGATTGTTTTACGCTCTCCATCCAGAGCAATAACCTTGTCGATAGTCAGTGAAAAACCGTGCTTGCGGGCCAGTTTCGAGAGCGGCATCGAAACATTCTTGAACTGCATACTCCCGACCGGAATCCAGATAGCCAAAGGATAGATAAAGAGATAGTTCCGTTCCGAAACCAGCTCTACCTCAAACCCTTGTTTCCGGAAAGCAATGGCCGCTGCAACACCGCCAATGCCTCCACCCAGAATCAATACTTTATGCATTGATAAGCTCTTTTATGCGATTTTGATCAGCGTGTGACCGTTGTTACCACAAACTCAGGGGGCGTCTGTATATGCTTTTTTACTGCACACAGATTCGCGGCACTGATAACGGCATCCTTGTATTTTTCAGGGAAATCCAGTGGAAGCTCAATGGCGATCTCGATTTTTCCTATGCCGCGTCCTGACTCGTTGACCGTATGGGACTGAACAATCCGGATATTGTCTGTCGGGATGCCTCTCTGCTGACAGAAGGACAAGACGAATATTCCTGCACAGGTGCCGATTGAAGCAAGAAAAAGGGAAAAAGGCTCAGGAGCCGAACCCTCACCTCCGGCATATTTCGCCTGGTCAGTATGAATGGTAAACCCGTTAAACTCGGCATTTACCTTCTTGCCGCCTCCGAACGTTACGATCATTTCGCTTTTCATTATAGACAATAGTGACAATGGTTGCTGTAAAACTCATGCGAAATTATAAGCATAAGCTCATAATAAAGCAAGCGGAAGCCGATAAATGTTGATGAATTGGAAAAGAGTATGGGCGGTATTGAAAAAAAGTGAATGCGCCTCTCGGATAAGAAGGGGTAAGAAAAAGATGAGTTGATCTTTAACTTTTATTTTGTAATTTAATACCCTTACGGGGTATAGGTATAGTGAATATTTAATCAGTAACTCCAGAAGGTATGCGTATAAAACCGGTTCTCTCTTTGTTGATTGCAGGACTCATGTTTCTCGGAGCATGTAACCCTGAGAAGTCATCGGTACAGGAAGAATTAACTGAATCAAAAGCAGAAGCTGCGGCTGAACTGAAAGCTGCCAGTGGCAAAGCAGTATATGAAGCAAACTGTGCCGGTTGCCATAATTCCGGTGTGGCTGGAGCGCCTAAGCCGGGTGATAAAGCCGCATGGAGCGAAAGAATTCCTCAGGGGGGAATGGATATGATCGTAAAAAAATCAATAGAGGGATATGAAGGGAAAGCCGGAATGATGCCTGCAAAAGGTGGTAACGCAACCCTTGAAGATGATGAGGTCAGGAATGCTGTTGCTTACATGGTTGGCACATTGAAATAATGAGGTACGGGGTTTGGAGTGCCTCATCATGCCAGTTGAAGATGACGCCCTGCATAAAGAACATTTGTCCGGGCATGCGGAACTGAAATTGTAATAAATCAGATAAGTTAAAATAGAATAATGAACAATACACAGGAAGTCAGCCCTGCGAAAGCACTTGCCATGATTAAAAAAGGGGCATTGCTTGTTGATGTCCGTCAACCGAGAGAAGTAGCAAAAAAATCATTCGATGTTTCTGAAGTCATGTTGATTCCAGTAGGCGAGTTAAAAAAACGGTTTCAGGAAATACCTCTTGACCGTAAGGTGATTATTGCATGTCACATTGGAAATCGCGGCTTGATGGCAACCCGTTTTCTGATGAACCAGGGATACAGCAAAGCTGTCAATATGCAGCAGGGCATTGTTCGCTGGGAAAAGGAAGGGCTTCCGGTTAAAAGAGATCAGAAACAAAACAACGGATCATGGCTGATGCAGATGTTAAAAAAAATCCGAAGCTAAGATAAATCGAGTTATATCTCACCCTTGCTCGATATGCCTGACGACCTTGTTGATGCGTTCATGATGCTCCTTTGATTGCTTCATGGCATTGGTTCTCCGGTACGCCAGCAAATAAAGATAAAAATGACCGACAGCAAAGCCGTATAGACCAGGTAGCCTGCGAGGTTGCCGAGGTTTCCTGCCATGGTGACCTTGGTGTCGATAATTGTTATGCCGCTGAAAACGAGAAGCATGTATCCAACAAGCACGATCCATCCTTGCCACGAAGAGGGGAGTCCCCAACCCCAGCCAGAGCGCTTGGCTCTGAACCAGTATTTTCTATTGTCGCTCAAGCTGCTTTCAGTTTTGACGTATGGATGAATACTATCTTGAACATTACGATATTTCGGACACGGCCCGAAGAGCTGCGCATTATGGCTCAGGCATTTTTAATGAGTGCATACATGACACTGTCGGTGAACTGGCCGTCTTTGAATACGCTCCGTTTCATCACTCCTTCCCGAACGAAACCAACCTTCTCAAGGACACGCATTGATGAGGGATTCCAGGCGAATACTGGAGCTTCAAGTCTTTCGAACAAAGAACCTGATAATGCGTGAGCGGCCATTGCTCGGGCAGCTGCGGTAGCGATGCCTTTGCCCCAGTGTGCCTCACCAAGCCAGTAACCGAACTTGCCGGTATGGCGGGCGATGTCTTCACCGGCAATAATCCCGATTCCACCTATGGCTTTTCCGTCAATAGCTATTGCGAGATGAATACTTGGTGCTGCTTTGTTGGCAAAAGTTATCCAGAACTCGGCGTCGGCCTCAGTGTAGGGATGCGGGAAAACATCAGTGAGGTTTCGCCAGACATGCCGGTTGTTTGCATGGTGAACCAGGTCCGCCTTGTCTTCCTTCTTCCATGAGCGCAGAGTGCATTTAGGGAGATTAGTGTGTAACAGCATGTAAGTTCTGATTCAAGGGATGCTGAGCGTTGTTCCTTAAGTATAACGTCATAAAAGAAAATAAAGTATCTGAAAGTATTTATTCAGCGTTAAACATACTGAAAATATATACATTGCTATTGATGTGTGACGTATAGTACCCTGTTTGATGTAGAGTAAAATTGCGCCCATCCCGTAAATAAAATATCAGGACATTCGTTCTTCAACTCAACAAACCACCGGGTATTTACATAAACAGGATCTTCACTTTCAAGGATAGATCATCGCCCCATAACCCTATTGGGTTTTGATTGATTTTCTAAGGTTACCCCATGACTCTATTGTCGCGTAAAAAAGGAAGTCTCAGCCGAAAGATTCAGGCATACTTCTACACTATTTTAAAGCGTACCAGGTATTTCAAGGGGAATGCCAGACAGATGTATCGCCTGACTCTCGATTATCTGCTGGTTCAGCTCAATCTCAATCAGGATATTCCTTTCCTTTTTGTTGCAGTCATTGTCGGTCTTATGACTGGCTATGTGGCGGTTGTGTTTCATGATGCCATCATGATACTCAGCTCCTTCTGTTTTACTGGCCTGCACTCATTTGGAAAAGCCAGGATTATAGACAAATACTGGTCGTTTATTCTCCCGTTGATTCCCGCTGTGGGCGGCCTGCTTGTCGGGCTCTACAATGCTTTTGTCGTTAAAGTCCGGCCTGGACATGGCCTTGCATCCGTGATCAAGGCTGTTGCTCAGAATGAAGGGGTTATTGAGAAGAAATTATGGTTCCATAAAAGTTTAACCTCGGTGTTGAGTATCGGTACTGGAGGCGGTGGAGGACGTGAAGCTCCGATTGTCCAGGTTGGTGCGGCAATCGGGTCTGCAGTTGCCCAGCTGTTGCGATTTTCAGCTACTCGAACAAGAACGTTGCTCGGATGCGGAGCTGCAGCGGGGCTTGCCGCTGTGTTCAATGCACCAATCGGCGGAGTAATGTTTGCCATTGAGGTTCTTCTTGGGGATTTCAGTGTTAAAACATTCAGTCCCATTGTGGTAGCAGCTGTTATTGGAACGGTACTGTCCAGAAGTTATCTCGGTAGTTCACCTACCTTTAATGTTCCTGAATACTCTCTTGTGTCGAATACAGAGCTGCTTTTCTATTGTATGCTTGGCATTCTTGCAGGTCTTTCAGCCGTCATGTTTATCAAGATTTACTATGCCATAGAAGAATGGTTCCAGAGAATGGAAAAACGATGGAAAATCCCCGTATGGGCCATGCCGGCTATCGGTGGTTTAATGAGCGGATTGATCTGCATGTGGCTGCCTGAACTCTATGGATTTTCATACGAAGCCATCAATAATGCTGTACGTGGCAATGAAGATTGGCACAATATGGTTGGTATCTATTTGTTCAAACCGATTGTAGCGGCTCTGACTGTTGGTTCAGGAGGATCGGGTGGCATGTTCGCTCCTGCGATGAAAATGGGGGCTATGCTTGGCGGGATGTTTGGTAATGTTGTTCACATGCTTTTCCCCAAAATCACGGCTACCTCAGGCGCATACGCCCTTGTCGGGATGGGTGCTTTGACGGCAGGTATCATGAGAGCCCCCCTGACAGTTATTCTCATTCTTTTCGAAGTCACCGGCAACTATGAGATTGTGTTGCCAATCATGTTTGCGGCTGTAACCTCTTCCCTTATTGCACGCCTTACCTATCGCCACTCAATGGAAACCTATGTCCTCGAAAAAGAAGGAGTCAAAGTTGGCTTTGGTATTGCCCTTACCGTTGCAGAGCATATCAGCATTGCCGATGTCATGAAAACAGATTATGTGACATTCAATGTTTCGGAAAGTGCAGCAAGCATGATCGACACTTTTTTCAATACCCCCGAATCGAGTTTTCTGGTTACCTATAATGATGGACAGTTTTCAGGAATCATAGGTCTTGATGAGATGAGAATGCTTCTTAAATCGGATTCTTTGGTTGGATTGATTGCTGAGGATATTGTAAAAAAAGATGTACCCGTACTGTTTGACACAACCAAACTTGACGAAGCACTTAAGCTTTTTGAAATTACCGATTTCAACATGTTGCCGGTTCTTGATGACGAAAGTAACATGTTGCTTGGAATTGTCCGCCAGGAGGAGGCATTTGCCTACTATCGCAAGCAGCTCAATCTTTATGGTTCGGATCAATATGAGAGTCAAAAAGCTTGATGAGAAATGACGATGTCCTGCTATTGTTCAGTTATCAAACCTTTACATTCTGCAGTAAAGTATTCCTGGAATTCGTTGTAAGATTGCTGCAACAAATTGCCAGCGCCTTGTTACATAAACGATTTGCCTTTTGTTTATGATGGCATCATAGATCTGCCGGGCTGCTTTCTCAACAGATGCAACCCAGAATTGTCCCTCACCTTTTGCCATGTCGGTCTCCACAAAACCCGGTCGAATGTCTGTGACAGCTATAGGTATGTTGAGGAATGTTGCTTTCTGTCTCAAAGCTTCAAGGTAATTAATCTGAAACGCCTTTGATGCATTGTATGATGGCGCCTGCCTGCTGCCGCGAAGGCCGCCGACAGAACTGATCGCCACTAAATGACCGGCTTTTTGTTGTTCGAAATAAGTAAACGCCCAGTCTGCAACACAGGTAAAACCAAGAACATTGGTGTCGATTGTTCGCTTATCAATGGCAAAGTCCAAATTCTCATTCAGGTCGCCGGTACCTGAACTGATAACAAGCAGGTCAAGCCCGCCGAGTTCTGCTGTCAATTCATCTAACTCCTGAACAATCGATGTGGTCTCTGTTATATCAAAAGACTTGGCTACAAACGAATCGGGATGAATTCGTCGAGCAGTTCCGACCGTCTCCCGGTAATGCCAACGTTGTAACCATTCTCTACAAGCAATGTTGCAAGTCCCTTTCCAATTCCCGAGGTCGCACCGATTATTATAGCTTTTTTCATTGGCGCCTGTCATGATAGGATCAGTTGATAGTTGCCCCAACACACTACCTCCGATGAGAGTGAAGGCCTGATCAGCTCTGAAATAACACAGGTATCCAGAAGAAACCCAAGCTTAAGCATCACAGTTGCATCTCTTCTCTTCCCTCTTCTTTCACTCGCACAAGGTCAATTTCAATATCCCTCAGAGGCGAATTTTCAAAAAATTTTGAAAGTGATTCCTTTGGACTTTTTTTAGCCGTTCCCTTTAAAAAAGCAGCATAGGAAACTACCACCGCAGCAGGCTTACCGTGCAGGGTAATGTTTTGCGGGCCATCACTGATAGCGTTCCTGACGACTTCGATCAAATGATTTTTTGCTTCTTGAAGTTGCCATGTTCTCATTTTCCACTCTCCCGTATGATGCTCTTTTATATTATGGCCGTTATAGACTGAGTATAGTAAAAATTCAGAAAAAAGCTTTTCATCTCGCCGTTCTTACGGACATAAAATGCAATATCCGACCTTGTCTGATATGACACGACGGAGCGCCTCTGTCATCCTGAGTTGCAAACGAAGGATCCATCACCTTTTGTATTTTTTTACATCTTAATCTCAATAATATCACTCAACAGGCTGGTATAGCAAGTTCCTGTGTGGACTTGCCACACCCAAAGAAGCTAATTTTTCGGCGACAACATTGTAATAGTTGCTATCGGCAAAAAAAGAAGTAAAGGGTTACTTGGGAATGGGATAAATCCATAATTGATATAAAAATTTGCAGCAGTGTTGTCTTTTGCATCAACGATAACTGCGTAAGAAGCAACATCAGAGTCCGCAGCTCGCTTTAGAGCGTCGGCTAGCAATATGCTGCCAATTTGTTTCCCTTGGTGCCTGTTGTCTACAGCAAGGCGCCCTATTCGTGCAGCAGGGAGTGGATACTTCGGTAACTTTTTCGAGATATTTTCGGGTAAATCATCGAAGAGAATTTGGGCTGAGGAGATGGTGTAATAACCAAAAACGTTTTCCTCCGCGATGTCTACAGCGACAAAGCAGTTATTTAACCTGCGTTTGACATCTTGAGATGCCTGGTTTTTGAAATAGCGATCTAAAGGATCTGAACCACTGCAAAAAGATGTTCCGTCATGCGTATTCTTGTCAAGAGGAACAATCTTGATATCGCGGTCGTGTATACCCGTCGCTGTCAACGTTTTAACTCACTGTGCCTTGCAACGGCTCGAGATAATGCCTCAGAAGGTTTCGGAGGGGACAGCAATGCATCAGTAAAAGCATTCTGGTCCTCGATGGATAGGCGGATAACGTATGCTTCTTCAATAGCTTTTTGGGCTGCACTTTCCGCAGCGCTGATAACAAAATCCGTAATAGTTCGTCCCTGAATGTCAGCTGCCCGCTTGATTTTATCTTGCACTGCTGGAGTAGTCCTTATCTCCACCCTGGCAACAGCCTTACCTTTTACAGGTAAAGAATCAACCGTACCTTTTGATACTGTTTTTCCCTTATTTTGTTTGGACGAAGGACTGATCTTCCCTGTTTTTTTGGCTATACCAGCGCTCCACTTCCCCTCTGTGGTTTCGGTTTTCCCGCTCCGGTCTTTAATCGTATTCACAATGTATACGCGTATTTGTTTTGTACGGCAATTTACCGGAAATATAGTTTTTTCTTTGTCACGGGAAAAATAACATTATCACGTTACTCCCTTTATTGGGAGTTTTTAGCTAGTAAAAGGGCTGTTGACATGCTAATCCTCATTAGCGGATACTAATTCTATTTTGCAATCATATTGATTTTAATATCCAGTCCCAACCGATTATAGATTGAACAGAATCAGGATTATCCTCCATTTCCTTCAATACTCGCGCAGCCTGAAGGATGGCAGCGCCAAGCGTATCAAATACCCGATTAGCAAACTCTTTCTCTCGCAGTTCATCACAAAGATGTTTCACCGGATTTAATTCTGGTGAATATGGCGGGCAACCTTACCAATGCCATATTTTTTGGAACCTGTAAATGTTCTGCGCGATGCGAAGGAGCACCATCGATAACCATCACAATAAACTCTTCGGGATGTCTTTCAGAAACTAGCCTGAGAAAAGCTCCCATACTTGGTGTATCCATCTTGCCGGCCCAACATCCAGTCAATAAGACCTTCTCTTGGTGAAGCTGCGGCATAGGCATAAACGTACTGCCGAACAAGGGCCAATTTCACTACCGGGCGAAGAGGCGCTGGAGCCCAGCATTTTCTCGGATCACTTATTCGTCCGAATCGCGCTTCATCCTGAAAAATTATAAGCGTAATGGCAGGTTCAGGATATTTTGCTTGGAAGCTTCTGCCAGTACCTCTGGGAGTTTTTTTTAAACTCCTCCTGAGCCACAATATCACATTTCGGATGACAGGTGTCTGGTTCAACTTTACGCCACCCATGACGAGCCAGCATTCGATAAACTGTAGAGGCCGCTATTGACCTTCCAAGACGTTCTTCTAAGGCCGCATGAATTGGCGGAACCACAAGAATTCCTCCTTTTTCTGCTTTTTCTATCCAAGTCTGAAGAAACTCAACTTCCTCTTGCGGAGTAAGGTTTTGTCTCCTTCTTCCTCCCCAAGTGCCTTTGGTGATCGGCTTTCCTGCAACTTGATTGCGAATTTTCCTTTGCATGCGCACAACTGTCGCCACACCGACACCAAGCACTTTCGCGGTCTCGTAATAGGTGATATCGCAGGTTTTTGGAATAAGAACACTCAGGCCTTCTCGAAGCTCCCGAGCGGTATCAGCTTCTTTTACGATCTGTTGCGCCAGAAACTTTTTTTAGCAGATATTGTCCTACATGTCCACTGCCTGTGACAATCATTATGAAGGTTGTAGCGATCCAGGGAAGAACGGTATTGAAATGGATTCCTGAATGGATGAGAATCATCAGGGTTCCGATCCATCATGCCTTGCAATGAAGCCAGAGAAAAAACTTCAGCGTTCCATTGCTTATAACTTTACTTTTACGGGCAGAATAGGCAAAGGAAAAAACAAGAAAAGCAGTGCCAGAAAATCCCATATACCGACCAACACATGCAAGATGTGCAACGTGCAAAAGGTAGTCAAGCGATATAGCTGCAACAATAAGCAGTAAATAGAATACCGTGAGCGGTACGGCACGTTGTATAAGAACAGATTTCCACATAGTTCAGTTTCATTAAGCAGTCATAGCAATCGGGTATAAGATAACTGACGCTAACTATAGCGACCCTAAGACAACCTTATAAATCGATT